>NZ_JACVVG010000094.1:0-1262 GCF_016647875.1 Pseudomonas sp. S36
TCGTCTCAACCGAGGCGCGCATTCTACGCTTTCCTCATTTGCTGTCAAGCGCTTATTTTGAAGTTTTTCAAAGGCTTCCAGAGAAGCTATCAAACTCAACAACACCTGACTCGCCTCGAAGCGTTGATCGCTGCGAGGTGGCGAATAATACGCGGTTTAAATTGGGAGTCAACACCTTGATCTGAAAAAACTTTTGCAGTGCCCGGGCACTTGCGCGGCAACTAAATGAGGGCCCGGTGGATCTGTAGAGAAACCCACCATGGAGCGTAGCGGCGATGAGCGACGCGCACAGCGATAAAACCCCGGGCTTGTCTGCGGATGAACAGCAGGAAGTCAGCGTAAACCAGCCGCCCAGGGCGGCGGTGCTACACGAAACCATACGCCTTCAGGGCGACCAAGAACTGGAACGGACCCTGGCTGCGTTGTGGTGGTCTGCCCTTGCGGCCGGGTTGTCCATGGGCTTGTCGCTGATGGCCATGGGGCTGCTGTACTCCCGCCTACCCGATGGCGAAAGCGCCCAGGTCATTGCAAGCATCGGTTATAGCGCCGGGTTCCTGGCCGTCATCCTGGCGCGGCAGCAGTTGTTCACCGAAAACACCCTCACCGCTGTACTGCCGGTAATGACCACGCCCACCCTGGCGAACTTCGGCCGCCTGCTGCGCCTGTGGGGGGTGGTACTGGTGGGCAACCTCGCCGGCACGCTGCTGGTGGCCTGGGTAATGCTGGAGCTGCCGATCTTCGACACCAAGACCGACCTTGCCTTCCTGGAGGTGGGGCACAAGGTGATGGAGAACGACATCGGCCAGATGTTCGCCAAGGGCATTGTGTCGGGCTGGATGATCGCCACCATGGTATGGATGATCCCCTCCATGGAAAATGCCAAGATCTGGATCATCCTGCTTATTACCTACCTGATGGCACTCGGCGACTTCACCCACATCGTGGTGGGTTCGGTGGAGGTGTCCTACCTGGTGTGGGCCGGCGAAGAAACCTGGAGCAGCTTCTGGCTCCATTTTGCATTGCCTACCTTGGCAGGCAATATCATAGGTGGCAGTTTCATTTTCGCCCTCATCAGCCACGCGCAAGTACGCAGTGACAGCGGCAAGCCCCCGTCGAAACTGCTCGAGGACGAAAAAGCGTCAGAACAGGACCGCGCCACTCACCAACGCTGAACATCGCCCACCTGGCCTTGCCCCACATCAGGACCAGGTGGCACCCCCGCCCCCCGGCGGCCGATGCTGGCCAGGCGCTCGGAGTGCACC
>NZ_JACVVG010000095.1:0-1227 GCF_016647875.1 Pseudomonas sp. S36
CGCCCAGCCCGCCCAGGCCCAGCAGGCAGGCGAGCAGGTAAAGTGGCATCAGCAAGCGGGTGGTACTGGGCATCGGGCAGTCCATGTCAGGTGCAAAGGGGAGGATAGTAGCCCGGCGCCAACACTTTGGCATGCAAGTATCGCGCAGGCAGCAGCACGCCCATGCCGCTAATGGCACAGTGCTGTCGCAGATGGGCGCCTGGGGGTCGCAGGTGGATCAGGTCCGGCCGCCATGCAGGCAGATGATGGAATCTCCAAGACCTGACGAGGGAATGCTTTGATGGCTACTCTAACAAAAATGCGACGTGTCCTGGGTGTGGGCGCCGCCCTGGCACTGGCCATGAGCGGTACACAGGCCATGGCCAAAGAAGTCAGCATTGGCTACGTGGATGGTTGGGCTGACAGCGTGGCCACCAGCAACGTAGCTGCTGAAGTAATCAAGCAAAAGCTCGGCTACGACGTGAAGCTGCAGGCCGTGGCCACGGGCATCATGTGGCAGGGCGTGGCCACCGGCAAGCTCGACGCCATGTTGTCCGCCTGGCTGCCCGTTACCCACGGTGAGTACTGGGCCAAGAACAAGGACAACGTGGTCGACTACGGCCCCAACTTCAAGGATGCCAAGATTGGCCTGATCGTACCTGAGTACGTCAAGGCAGTCAGCATCGGCGACCTCAAGACCGATGACACCTTCAAGCAGAAAATCGTCGGCATCGATGCCGGCTCGGGTGTGATGATCAAGACTGAGCAGGCCATCAAGGATTACGACCTGACCGGTTACAAACTGCAGGCAAGTTCCGGTGCGGCGATGACGGCCGAACTGGGCCGCGCGTATGCCAAGCAGCAGTCCATCGCAGTGACCGGCTGGGTGCCGCACTGGATGTTCGCCAAATGGAAACTGAAGTTCCTCGAAGACCCGAAAGGCGTCTATGGCGCGGCTGAAACCGTGAACAGCATCGGCAGCAAGGAACTGGCCACCAAAGCCCCTGAAGTGGCCGACTTCCTGAAGAAGTTCAGCTGGCAGTCCAAGGATGAGATTGGCGAAGTCATGCTGGCTATCCAGGAAGGTGCCAAGCCCGAAGCCGCTGCCAAGGACTGGGTTGCCAAGCACCCGGACCGTGTGAAGGAGTGGACGGGTAAGTGAGTTAGGCGCTGGTCGACATTTCTTTAGCGCCTGTTAGACCGAGCGCCGCCCGCGCGGCGCATCGCGAGCTGCGCTCGCTCCTACGC
>NZ_JACVVG010000096.1:0-1130 GCF_016647875.1 Pseudomonas sp. S36
CACCTCCCTCCGCAAGTCCTTCGTTCGGCCTCCTGAAGTCGCGAAGATCAACGGCGTTTTTCAAGGTAGTTGTCGCGTCCGCCGTCGTGCTACGCGACCTTCGTCACCACAGTCAGCGTTCTTTCAGGGTTCAAATACACCGTTCCTATGGGGCTCCAATTGCGGGTGATACCCGACCATCGTTCGGGTCGTTTGTCTCTGGCTTGGCGATAAATCGCATCGCGTCGAGCCAGGATTTCCCGGTCTTTTCCTTCGTGGCGTTGAGCCGGTGTCACGAAGCGGATTCGGCTATGACGATGCCCAGTGTTGTACCAGGCCATAAAATCTCTCACCCAGATACGCGCATCCTCCAGGCTGGCAAATCCACTCTGTGGCCATTGAGGACAGTATTTCAGCGTTCTGAACAGTGATTCAGAGTAAGGATTGTCGTTGCTGACGCGTGGCCGGCCACGAGAAGGCGTGATGCCCAGGTCATACATCTTGGTCAGCAGCGTCGCAGACTTCATTGGCGCTCCATTGTCCGAGTGAAGTACCAGCGGCTGCCACCAGCACTTCTCTTGAGTCACGCTCCGCTGCAGTAACGCAGCTGCATTTTCGCCATTTTCTGCCTCGTAAACTTCCCAGCCCACGGCCTTGCGGCTGTAGATATCTTCCATCAGGTAGAGGTAGTAGAACTTCCCGCGAACCGGTGACGGTAGGTAGGTGATGTCCCACGACCACACCTGATTAGCGGCTGTCGCCGCATAGGTGGTGGGTGCCTCATGACGATGCGGTCTCTTGGCTCGCGAGCGATGATGCTGTTGGCCTGCGGCATGCAGTACACGGTAAAAGGTCGCTTCTGAGGCCATGTATCGGCCCTCGTCAGCCAGCTGCGGCACGATCTGACTTGGCGGCAGATGTGCGTATGCCTTGCTGTTGCACAGCGCTACGATAGCTTGGCGCTCAAACTCACTGAGCGCGTTGCTGGGCGCAGGCCTCACGGTTGTGGTACGGCCATCAGCACGCATCTCATCAGGTAAGCTCCAGCGTTGTAGCGTTCGTAGCGAAATGCCGACCTCCAGACAAGCGGGGGGGCCGGGGGGGCCCCCCCCCGGGGGCGCCCCCCCCCAGCAGGGGGGCCGCCCCCGCCG
>NZ_JACVVG010000097.1:0-1056 GCF_016647875.1 Pseudomonas sp. S36
TTGTTAGGTGACTGCGTACCTTTTGTATAATGGGTCAGCGACTTATATTCAGTGGCGAGCTTAACCGAATAGGGGAGGCGTAGCGAAAGCGAGTCTTAATAGGGCGTTTAGTCGCTGGGTATAGACCCGAAACCGGGCGATCTATCCATGGGCAGGTTGAAGGTTAGGTAACACTGACTGGAGGACCGAACCGACTACCGTTGAAAAGTTAGCGGATGACCTGTGGATCGGAGTGAAAGGCTAATCAAGCTCGGAGATAGCTGGTTCTCCTCGAAAGCTATTTAGGTAGCGCCTCATGTATCACTGTAGGGGGTAGAGCACTGTTTCGGCTAGGGGGTCATCCCGACTTACCAAACCGATGCAAACTCCGAATACCTACAAGTGCCGAGCATGGGAGACACACGGCGGGTGCTAACGTCCGTCGTGAAAAGGGAAACAACCCAGACCGTCAGCTAAGGTCCCAAAGTCATGGTTAAGTGGGAAACGATGTGGGAAGGCTTAGACAGCTAGGAGGTTGGCTTAGAAGCAGCCACCCTTTAAAGAAAGCGTAATAGCTCACTAGTCGAGTCGGCCTGCGCGGAAGATGTAACGGGGCTCAAACCATGCACCGAAGCTACGGGTATCACCATTAGGTGATGCGGTAGAGGAGCGTTCTGTAAGCCTGTGAAGGTGAGTTGAGAAGCTTGCTGGAGGTATCAGAAGTGCGAATGCTGACATGAGTAACGACAATGCGAGTGAAAAACTCGCACGCCGAAAGACCAAGGTTTCCTGCGCAACGTTAATCGACGCAGGGTTAGTCGGTCCCTAAGGCGAGGCTGAAAAGCGTAGTCGATGGAAAACAGGTTAATATTCCTGTACTTCCAGTTATTGCGATGGAGGGACGGAGAAGGTTAGGCCAGCCTGGCGTTGGTTGTCCAGGTTTAAGGTGGTAGGCTGAAATCTTAGGCAAATCCGGGATTTCAAGGCCGAGAGCTGATGACGAGTTGCCTTTAGGCGACGAAGTGGTTGATACCATGCTTCCAAGAAAAGCTCCTAAGCTTCAGATAACTGGGAACC
>NZ_JACVVG010000098.1:0-879 GCF_016647875.1 Pseudomonas sp. S36
AACAACCACGGTGCCCTGACCTTCACCCTGGACGATGGTAAAACCACCATCACCATCCCGGCGAACGGCACCACGGGCTCGGTCACTGTGACTGCACCGGACAACGTCTATGTGGGCGCGAACGATCCGGTGGTCAAATCCATCGCCTCTGTTGCTGGCGCTGACGTTGGCAAGTTCGAGCAACTGACCCTGGATAAAACTCCGGTCAGCACCACTGTGACTGACGAACCAGGTTCGGGCACTCCAGGCACGGGTAACCAGGGCGATCTGGTGCAGGTCACCATCACCGCCGACCAAACTTCGGTTGCCGAGAACGTCAAACCAACCTTCACCGTACAGATCAACACTGCACTGGCGCACGACTTGGTCGTGACCCTGAGCAACAATGCTCAGGTCACCATCAAGGCTGGCCAGACCAGCGTGTCGTACGAGCACGCTGCGCAGGGCGATGACGTTTACAAAGATTCGGGTGAAATCAAACTCGGTATTACCTCAGCTGTAGACATCGACGGTCGCACGTTCGAAAACCTGCAATTGGGTGGCGATGCGTCGGTTAAAGTCACCGACACCATCGACGAAGTGGTCGCCAAGTTGACCGCGACTTCGTCGGTCACTGAAGGCGGCGACATCACCTACACCGTGACGCTGACCAACAAAGACGGTCTGCCAATTAACAACCACGGTGCCCTGACCTTCACCCTGGACGATGGTAAAACCACCATCACCATCCCGGCGAACGGCACCACCGGCTCGGTCACTGTGACCGCACCGGATAACGTTTATGTCGGTGCGAACGATCCGGTGGTTAAATCCATCGCTTCGGTAACGGGCGCTGACGTTGGCAAGTTCGAGCAACTGACCCTGGATAAAACCCCGGTC
>NZ_JACVVG010000099.1:0-838 GCF_016647875.1 Pseudomonas sp. S36
GGCAGGTAAGTGATGTCCGCTACCCAAACGTGCTCTGGCCCTGATGGGACAATCTGATTTGGACCTGGCTTGAGTAGGTTGGGATGACGATAGAAGCGATGAAAACTCTGTGTTGTCTTGTGATATGCCCGCTTGGGCAGCACTAGCAAGCGACGTTCTCCCAAGACTTCAAATAACCGGTCTCGCCCGATTTGGACCCGCCTGTCAGGCTGACAATGCAGCAGGTAGTGCAGCTTTCGCGCTCCCAAGCGGGGCTGGCGCATCCGGACTTGCTGAACAAACTCAACAACACGATCCGCTTGGCGCGCTTTGCTATCAGCAACTCGGTTGCGCTTGTAGTAAGCCTGCCGACTGATACCCAAAAACTGACAAGCCCTAGCAATGCTCAGTCCTGCGACTTGGCCTTGCGAGAGGACTTGCCGGATCGCTTTTTTACGACCGATACACCGTAGTCATTTTTCAGGACATCAACGACGGTCTCGAAGAACTGAGCCTTCTGGCTCATCAACTCAAGCTGCTGCTCAAGCTCTTTGATCCGCTGCTCTGGAGTGAGCGTTTTGGGGTCGGACATCGCGCAGCTCCTCTCGGCCCGGATCGACGCCCCTTGGCTCCAATCCTGCCGACCATGCTTACGCAACCATACCAGAACCGTCGAACGCCCTTGGATGCCATACCGCACCTGGGCCTGCTTGTAGGTCAGTTCGCCTTTTTCGATCTGATCAACGACGGCTAATTTAAAAGACAGCGAGTAATCTCGCTGCGTGCGCTTTACACCTTGCTCCATCTAGCTCTCCGGAAAATCGGGATGGGAGGTGTAAACCTTATTCAGGACGGGACA
>NZ_JACVVG010000009.1:0-142892 GCF_016647875.1 Pseudomonas sp. S36
CGCGGGCGGCGCTCGATCTCCCAGGCGCTGCACCTGGAAAGGCGAACACCTGCCAGCCCAATCGCATTCTGCCGGTGAAGGGTCCGGGGCAGAGATTGCATCAGGGCTGCCAGGTGCTCGCCACAACACGGTCTGCGCCTACGAGACCGAGCGCCGCGCGGGCGGCGCTCGGTCGCACAGGCGAAACCATCACCAAAGCGTGCACCTGTATGCCCTCACTCCCTCTCTCGTAAACCCGTCGGCGACTCGATGCCATCGAGGATCGCCTCGATCACACCTTCTGCCATTTCAATCGCATGCAGGTTCGCCCAGAACAGGCCTCGGCCCTCTTCGCGCAGATAATCCAAGGCTTTGTAGCCGGTTTCATAGGCGCCGCGCAGGTATAGGGCTACATGAACCAGGGCGTCTTCAGCAGAGATATTGGGGTTTACGGTGAAGAGGTGGTCATGGCCGGCGTCGCAGTGGCCAAATGCGTGGGTGGAGGTGCAGGGGAGGGGTGGATCGGGGACAATCTTCTTCATGGTTTGCTCCAGACGATGAAGCCGGCGCCAAGCCATTACCACATGGTTAAGGCGGCAGCTGTACGCGAGGTGGTAAACCGGGCTAGAGCGATCCCGGCAGGCATGACGCCTCCCGCGCACAGCTGCCATAGCTGTGACGCCCCAGGTACATCCGGGTTACCACACCCGATCGCCAAGTTATTCGGCGACGGCTGAAGCCTATGGGTGACGGTTCCCACTGAAAAGGTGATGGCAGGGGACGCGGGTCGTAGGGTATTTCCTAAATGGCTAGCCGGACAGCCATTTGGGTAAGAATCAGAAAACCCTGACGATCGATCTCACAGGCGAAAACACCATCAAACCGGGCACCTCCGGCATCACCCTGGCCGAACAACTTCCCCGGTCGCCAAGTTACGAATCACACTCGGGTTCTTCCGCCCCCCCAACGCACCACCCAGCACCAGGTCCAGCTGGCCGTGGAAATATTGCTCCACCCGCAACCGGGTTTTCGCGGCCGGGCGCCCGCCAGGGTTGCAGGAAGTGGAGATAAAAGGCCCGACCAACGCGCACAATTCACGCACTACCGGGTGGTCGCTGACCCGCAGGGCAACGGTGTCGTGCTGGCCCGTCACCCACTCGGGTAGCAGGTCCTGATGAGACACCAGCCAGGTGTTGGGCCCAGGCCAGGTACTGGCCATTCGGTCAATCCAGTCTTCAGGAAAGTCTTCGAACAGAAAATCGAACTGGCGGATGTTGTCGGCGATCAGGATCAGCCCTTTATCCACAGGCCGTGACTTGAGCGCCAGCAGGCGATACACCGCGTCCTCGTTCCACGGGTCGCAGCCCAGGCCCCAGACCGCCTCCGTCGGGTAGGCGATCACTGCGCCCGCCCGGATCTCACGTGCGGCTTGTTGCACACGAAAACTGCTCACCATTGATGTTTCTCCACCTAGGAACCTTGCTTGCGAGCAGTGTACTTAGCCCACGCGGGCAAACCAACGCCCTGCTTGATTGCTGACCCGCCCCTGCAGCTCCAGTTCGGTAAGCTGCGCCAGCACATCGGTCAGGGCCTGCTCGCTGCAGTGGGCCAGGCTTTCGGTGGTTTGCGGGGCGGCGTGCAGCAATGCCAGCAGCGGGTGGTCAAATGCGTCCGTCACTGCCGGTGGCAGGTTCTGCCAGCCTTTGAGGCTGTCCATGATCTGCTCCACGGTCTCCACCAACAGCGCGCCGTCGCGGATCAGCTGATGGCAGCCCTTGGCACCGGGGTGGTGAATCGACCCCGGTATGGCGTACACCTCCCGCCCCTGTTCCGCGGCAAGGCGAGCGGTGATCAGCGAGCCACTGGCCAGGCTGGCCTCCACCACCAGTACCCCCAACGACAAACCGCTGATGATGCGGTTGCGACGGGGAAAGTTGCTGGGCTGCGGCCCGGCGTCCAGGGGGTACTCAGAAACCAGTGCACTGCCGCCCTCAATCATCGCCTGTGCCAACTGTACGTGCCGCTGTGGATAAAGTTTTTGCAAGCCCGTGCCCAGTACCCCGATAGTGGCGCCCCCGGCCTGCAACGCAGCCCGATGAGCGGCACCGTCGATGCCAACGGCCAACCCGCTGGTAATCACAAAACCTGCCTGCGCCAGGTACCTGGAAAAGGCCCCCGCCGTATCCACAGCAGGTGGCGTGGCACGGCGGCTGCCCACAATCGCCAGCTGTGGGCGGCTGAGCAAACACGGGTTTCCCGCGACAAAAAGCAGCGGCGGGGCATCGTCGATTTCGGCCAACAGCGGCGGATAACCGTCGCCATCCCACATCAGCAAATGCTGCCCAGGCCGCTCCAGCCAGGCCATTGCGGCATGTGCGCCCTCGCGCACCTCGGCACTGCGCCTGGCGTCGATGCTGGCTTGCGGGATGCCCAGTGAGCGCCAGGCAGAGCCCGGCGCACTCAAGGCGCAGGAAGCACTGCCGAATGCGTCGAGCAGGGTTTTGAAGCGGCGCAGCCCTGTATCGGGCAAGCGATGCAGGCGCAACCGCGCCTCGAGCTCGGCGGGTGGGCAGAGCGGAGAATGGCAAACTGGCATAGGGATCGTCCTTGATCTGAATCAGGTTATCTACCCACCACAACCTGTGGATAACTCTGTGGGTAATACTTTGAAAAGCTGTCCATTGGCTGGGGGCTATCGAGCCAATAGTCACCCTAGTCGAGCTTGCCAGGTGCCGAAATCCGCGTTTCCCTTTATTATGTGTGCTCAGTTTTCAACCAAACGCACAGTGACTGCCTGACCTTATGGCCATTCTGAACATTCTCGAATTCCCGGACCCGCGCCTGCGCACCATCGCCAAACCGGTGACGGCGTTCGACGACGCCCTGCGCCAGCTGATCGATGACATGTTTGAAACCATGTACGAAGCCCCTGGCATCGGCCTGGCTGCCACCCAGGTCAACGTGCACCAGCAGGTGGTGGTGATGGACCTCAGCGAAGACCGCAGCGAACCGCGCGTCTTCATCAACCCTTCGGTCGAGGAACTGACCCACGACATGGGCCAGTACCAGGAAGGCTGCCTGTCGGTCCCTGGCTTCTACGAGAACGTCGACCGCCCGCTGCGGGTGCGCATCAAGGCGCAGGACCGGGACGGCAAACCGTTCGAGCTGGAGTGCGAAGGCCTGCTGGCGGTCTGCGTACAGCATGAATTCGATCACCTCAACGGCAAGCTGTTCGTCGACTACCTGTCGCAGCTCAAGCGCGACCGGATCAAGAAAAAGCTCGAAAAACAGCACCGACAGCAGGCCTGACCCCCACCTTGCAGAAGGCTTGCTCCGGCAAGCCTTTTTCTTTTTGAAGCGAGAACTCCATGCGCATCGTCTTTGCAGGCACTCCCGAGTTTGCTGCCGAACACCTCAAGGCCCTGCTCGACAGCCCGTACGAGATCGTGGCCGTCTACACCCAACCTGACCGCCCTGCAGGCCGTGGGCAGAAACTGATGCCCAGCGCGGTGAAGGCGCTGGCCGTGGCCCATGACATCCCGGTGTTCCAGCCGCCGACGCTGCGCAATGCCGAGGCCCAGGCCGAGTTGGCGGCACTGAAGCCCGACCTGATGGTAGTGGTTGCCTATGGCCTGATCCTGCCGCAGGCCGTGCTCGATATTCCGCGCCTGGGCTGCATCAACAGCCACGCCTCGCTGCTGCCACGCTGGCGCGGTGCAGCACCAATCCAGCGCGCCGTGGAAGCCGGCGATGCCGAAAGCGGCGTGACCGTGATGCGCATGGAGGCCGGCCTGGACACCGGGCCAATGCTGCTGAAGGTCGCCACCCCGATCAGCCCTGAAGACACCGGCGGCAGCTTGCATGACCGCCTGGCCGAGATGGGCCCGCCTGCCGTGATTCAGGCCATTGCCGGGCTGGCCGACGGTTCGCTGCAGGGTGAAGTGCAGAACGATGCACAGGCCACCTACGCGCACAAGCTGAACAAGGACGAAGCGCGTATCGACTGGCACCGCCCAGCCGTCGAGCTGGAGCGCCTGGTGCGCGCTTTCAACCCTTGGCCGGTGTGCCACAGCACCCTGGATGGTGAAAGCCTCAAGGTGCTGGCCGCCAATTTATCCACAGGCCAGGGCAACCCGGGCGAGATCCTGTCCGCCAGCAAGGATGGCCTCGTCGTTGCGTGCGGTGACCAGGCCCTGAGCCTGACCCGCGTGCAGCTGCCGGGTGGCAAGGCCTTGAACTTCAGCGACCTGTTCAACAGCCGCCGCGAGAAGTTCGCCGCCGGCAAGGTGCTGGGCCAATGAACCCTCGCCTCGCCGCCGCCCGTGCGCTGGCCGCTGTACTCAGCGGCAAGGCTTCGCTCAACAGCTCACTGCCGGCCCAGCTGGACAAGGTGGAAGAGCGCGACCGCGGGTTGACTCAGGACCTGGCATTCGGCACTGCACGCTGGCAGCCCAGGCTGGAACTGCTGGCCGCCCAGTTGCTGCAAAAGCCCTTCAAGGCCGCCGATGCCGATGTGCAGGCCCTGTTGCTGGTGGGCCTGTATCAGCTGTTCCATACCCGTATTCCCGCCCACGCAGCCATTGGCGAAACCGTTGGCTGCGCCGACAAGCTGAAAAAGCCTTGGGCCAAGGCACTGCTCAATGCCGTGCTGCGCCGGGCACAGCGCGAAGGTGACGCACTGCTGGCTGACATGCAGCGCGACCCGGTGGTACGTACCGCGCACCCGCGCTGGCTGCAAAAGGCCCTGAAGGCCTTCTGGCCTGAGCAATGGGAAGCCATCTGCGCCGCCAACAATGCCCACCCGCCGATGATCCTGCGGGCCAACCGCCGCCACCACAGCCGCGACGCGTACCTGGCATTGCTGGGTGAGGCTGGCATCAGCGCCAGCCCTTGCGTGTACAGCCGTGACGGTATCGTGCTGGCCGAAGCGTGCGACGTGCGCAGCCTGCCAGGCTTCGCCGAGGGCTGGGTGAGCGTACAGGACGAAGCCGCACAACTGGCCGCCGACCTGCTGGAACTGGCCCCTGGCCAGCGCGTGCTCGATGCCTGCTGCGCCCCGGGCGGCAAGACGTGCCACCTGCTGGAAGCCGAGGCCGGGCTGGGCCACGTGGTCGCCGTCGATCTGGAAGCCAAGCGCCTGACGCGCGTGCGCGAAAACCTCGAGCGCCTGCAACTTCAGGCCGAGCTGATCGCCTGCGATGCCCGCGACACGGCAAGCTGGTGGGACGGCAAGCCGTTCCAGCGCATCTTGCTGGATGCACCGTGCTCGGCCACCGGCGTGATCCGCCGCCACCCGGACATCAAGCTAACCCGCCAGGCGGATGACATTCCGGCACTGGCCGCCTTGCAAGGCGAGCTGCTCGACGCCTTGTGGCCCACCCTGGAAGTGGGGGGCATGCTGTTGTACGCCACCTGCTCCAGCTTGCCGACCGAGAACACCGAGGTAATCGACGCCTTCCTGGCGCGTACCCCGGGTGCCCGCGAGCTGGACCTGGCCACCGAAGCCGGCCTGCGCCAGCCCCACGGCCGCCAGTTGCTGGCCCAGGAAGGCGGCCACGATGGCTTCTACTATGCCAAGCTGATCAAGATCGCCGCCGCGCGCGGTTAAGCACAACGGGTAGGGAGTAGCGGATGAAGATCATCATCCTCGGCGCTGGCCAGGTAGGCGGTACCCTGGCCGAGCACCTGGCCAGCGAGGCCAACGACATCACCGTGGTGGACACCGACGGTGACCGCCTGCGCGACCTGGGCGACCGCCTGGACATCCGCACCGTACAGGGCCGCGGCTCGCTGCCCACGGTGCTGCGCCAGGCTGGCGCCGACGATGCCGACATGCTGGTGGCGGTCACCAACAGCGACGAAACCAACATGGTGGCGTGCCAGGTGGCCTACTCGCTGTTCCACACCCCCACCAAGATCGCCCGGGTGCGTGAAACGGCTTACCTCACCCGCGAAGAGTTGTTCGACAACGACCACATCCCCGTGGATGTGCTGATCAGCCCCGAACAGGTGGTTACCAACTACATCAAGCGCCTGATCGAGCACCCAGGCTCCCTGCAGGTGATCGACTTCGCCGAAGGCAAGGCGCAGTTGGTCGCAGTGAAGGCCTACTACGGCGGGCCGCTGGTAGGCCAGCAACTGCGCCAGATTCGCGCCCACATGCCCAGCGTTGACACCCGGGTGGCGGCCATCTTCCGCCGCGACCGCCCGATCACGCCGCGAGGCGATACGGTGATCGAGGCCGACGACGAGGTGTTCTTCATTGCCGCGAAAAAAGACATTCGCGCCGTGATGGGCGAGCTGCGACGTATCGATGAAACCAACAAGCGCGTGGTCATTGCGGGCGGCGGGCAGATTGGCGAGCGCCTGGCCGAGGCCATCGAAAGCCGTTACCAGGTGAAGATCATCGAGATGAACCCGGCCCGCTGCCGGTACCTGTCCGACAACCTGGAAAGCACCGTGGTGCTGCAGGGCAGCGCCTCTGACAAAGACCTGATGCTGGAAGAAAACATCGCCGATGCGGATATTTTCCTGGCCCTGACCAACGACGACGAAGCCAACATCATGTCGTCGCTGCTGGCCAAGCGCCTGGGCGCGCGCAAGGTGATGACCATCATCAACAACCCGGCCTACGTCGACCTGGTGCAGGGCGGTGAAATCGACATCGCCATCAGCCCGCAGCTGGCCACCATCGGCACCTTGCTGGCCCATGTGCGCCGGGGCGATATCGTCAGCGTGCACTCCCTGCGCCGTGGCGCTGCCGAGGCCATCGAGGCAGTGGCCCATGGTGATTCCAAGTCGAGCAAGGTGGTTGGCAAGGCCATCGAAGCCATCGACCTGCCGCCCGGTACCACCATTGGCGCCATCATCCGTGACGAAGGCGTGCTCATTGCCCATGACGCGACGGTGATCGAGTCCGGGGACCATGTGATCCTGTTCGTTGTGGATAAAAAGCATATTCGCGATGTGGAGAAGCTGTTCCACGTCGGCTTGAGTTTCTTCTAGGAGCAGGGCGCATGCGGGAGTCACTGGAAAAGATGCTGGCCAAGGGTGTGGATAACCCGCTGCTGAGGTTTGGCCTGGGCAAGACCTGGCTGGATGAAGGCAACGGTACAGAAGCGGCCATTCACCTGGCGCGGTGTGTGCAGCAGGACCCGAAGTATTCCGCAGCCTGGAAGCTGCTGGGCAAGGCGTACCAGCTGCAAGGCGACCTGCCGGCGGCGCGCAAGGCCTGGGAGGACGGGATGGTGGCGGCACAGGCCCATGGGGACAAGCAGGCCGAGAAAGAGATGACGGTGTTTCTGAAGAAACTCGATAAAGCAGCGGGTTAACGCGGCCCCAGTGGGAGCGGGTTCACCCGCGAATGCGTCGGTGAAGCCAACATTGCATTCGCGGGTAAACCCGCTCCCACTGGGTACCGGCTACAGCAGGCTGACTCAATACCAGCGCGGTTCGCCTTCCGGGCGCTTCTTGAAGCGCTTCATGCTCCACATGTACTGGCTGGGGTACTCGCGCACATAACGCTCCACCACCTTGCTCATCGCCGCCGCCGACACGTTCACATCGGTGCTGTACATGTCCTGCGGGGCTGCCTCCAGGAACACCTTGAAGCCCGAGCCGTCGGGCAAGCGCAGCGCATGCAGGAACACCCCCACCGCCTTGCCGCCGGCCAGCATGTTCGGCACAAACTTGCTGGTCAGCGCCTGGGTGCCGAGAAACGGCACGAACACGCCTGCCGATTCCGCAGGCTCTGGGTCGGCCGGGATACCCACCTGGCCGCCACGGCGCACTTCCTTGATCACGCTCAGGATGCCTTCCTTGGTCGACGGCGCCACGCGGTTGCCCATCTGCACCCGTTGCTCGCGCAGCAGGTCGTCCACCGCCTTGAGCTTGGGCGGGCGGTAGAAAATGATCGGTTTGCACTGGTTGCAATAGAAGTGGTTGAGCACCTCCCAGTTGCCCAGGTGGCTGGTGATGCCAACCACCCCTTTGCCCGAAGCCAGGGCCTGCTGCAGTACTTCCAGGCCATGCACTTCTTTCACCAGGTCCAGGGAGCGCTGCGGTGGCCAGATCCATGCACAGGCGCTTTCGACGAAGGACTTGCCGATGTCACGCAGTGCCTGGCCAACCAGTTGCTCACGGGCAACCGGGTCCATTTCCGGGAAGCATTTGGCCAGGTTGATGCGCACCACATTGCGCGACCCGTTGGGCACTTTCCACATCAACCAGCCGATACCAGCGCCCACGCGCTGCACGGCGCCCCAGGGTAGCTTGGCGAACAGGCGCAGCACCCCGACCATCAGGGCGCCCTTGAACTTTTCCACAGGCTAATTCCTTATTTCAGCAAGGCGGGCATTGTAACCCTTCAGCGGCACAAGGCGGGGTAGCGATCACAGTCGGTGGTGTGGTCCATGACCATGCCAGTGGCCTGCATGAAGGCGTAACAGATGGTGGGCCCGACAAACGTGAAGCCGGCTTTCTGCAGCGCCTTGCTCATGGCTTTGGCTTCCTCGGTCACGGCAGGTATGTCGCTGCGCCCGGTGAAATGGTTGATTTTCGGTTCACCGCCCACGAACGACCATAGCCATTGGGCGGGGTTATCCACAGCCAGCCAGGCCTGAGCGTTGCGCCGGGCGGCCTTGAGCTTGAGGCGGTTACGAATGATGCCGGCGTCCTGCATCAGTACGTCGATGCGGTCGTCGTCCATGGCCGCCAGTTTCACCGGGTCGAAGCCATACAGCACCTCGCGGTAACGCTCGCGCTTGCGCAGCACGGTGATCCACGAAAGGCCAGCCTGGAACCCTTCGAGCAAAAGCATCTCGAAGAGCAACGCCGGGTCACGCTGGGGTGTCCCCCATTCCTGGTCGTGGTAGGCCTGGTACAACGGGTCGTCGGTACACCAAAAGCAGCGTGGCATAAGGCTCCAATGAGTAGAGGGCGAGGCGAATCAGGTTATACTCCCGCTCTTTACATCCGCATCCCCAGATACAGGTGAATTTCGTGAGCCAGCCTACGCCAGCCGTGCGTACCTTCCAAGACCTGATCCTCGCCCTGCAGAACTACTGGGCCGAGCAAGGTTGTGTGGTGCTTCAGCCCTACGATATGGAAGTAGGCGCCGGCACTTTCCACACCGCCACGTTCCTGCGCGCCATCGGCCCAGAAACCTGGAACGCCGCCTACGTGCAGCCTAGCCGTCGCCCTGCCGACGGGCGGTATGGCGAGAACCCCAACCGCCTGCAGCACTACTACCAGTTCCAGGTAGTGCTCAAGCCCAACCCGGCCAACTTCCAGGAGCTGTACCTCGGCTCGCTGAAAGCCATCGGCCTGGACCCGCTGGTGCACGACATCCGCTTCGTCGAGGACAACTGGGAATCGCCAACCCTCGGCGCCTGGGGCCTGGGCTGGGAAATCTGGCTCAACGGCATGGAAGTCACCCAGTTCACCTACTTCCAGCAGGTAGGCGGCATCGAGTGCTACCCGGTTACCGGTGAAATCACCTACGGCCTCGAGCGCCTGGCCATGTACATCCAGGGTGTGGATTCGGTGTACGACCTGGTCTGGGCCGACGGCCCGTTCGGCAAGGTCAGCTACGGCGACGTGTTCCACCAGAACGAAGTTGAGCAGTCCACCTACAACTTCGAACACGCCAATGTGGAAAAACTGTTCGAGCTGTTCGATTTCTACGAAAGCGAAGCCAACCGCCTGATCAAGCTGGAGCTGCCGCTGCCGACCTACGAAATGGTGCTGAAGGCCTCTCACACCTTCAACCTGCTGGACGCCCGCCGCGCCATCTCGGTGACCGAGCGCCAGCGCTACATCCTGCGTGTGCGTACCCTGGCCCGGGACGTGGCGCAAAGCTATCTGCAAGCCCGCGCACGCCTGGGCTTCCCGATGGCCACCCCTGAACTGCGTGACGAAGTGTTGGCTAAGCTGGAGGCTGCACAATGAGTGCTCAAGATTTCCTGGTAGAACTGGGCACCGAAGAGCTGCCACCCAAGGCCCTCGCCAGCCTGGGCGAGGCGTTTCTGGCAGGCATCGAAAAGGGCCTGCAGGCCGCCGGCCTGAACTACACCGGCAAGTCCATGTACGCAGCGCCGCGTCGCCTGGCCGTGCTGATTCGCCAGCTGGACGTGCAGCAGCCTGACCGCAGCATCAACATCGACGGCCCGCCCCTGCAGGCAGCCTTCAATGCCGAAGGCGAACCAACCCAGGCCGCCCTGGGCTTTGCCAAGAAGTGCGGCGTGGAGCTGGCCGATATCGACCAGAGCGGCCCGAAGCTGCGCTTCTCCCAGCACATCCCGGGCAAGGCGACCGCAGGCCTGCTGCCGACCATCGTCGAAGATTCGCTCAACGACCTGCCCATTCCCAAGCGCATGCGCTGGGCGGCAAGCCGTGAAGAGTTCGTGCGCCCAACCCAGTGGCTGGTGATGCTGCTGGGCGATCAGGTGGTCGACTGCACCATCCTGTCGCAAAAAGCTGGCCGTGATTCCCGTGGCCACCGCTTCCATCACCCGGAAAACGTCGCCATCACTGCCCCGGCCAACTACGTCGAAGACCTGCGCAAGGCCCATGTGCTGGCAGACTTCGCCGAGCGTCGCGACCTGATCGCCAAGCGCACCGCCGAATTGGCCATGCAGCAGGAAGGCACTGCCATCGTGCCGCCAGCGCTGCTGGACGAAGTGACCGCGCTGGTCGAGTGGCCTGTGCCATTGGTGTGCTCGTTCGAGGAACGCTTCCTCGAAGTGCCACAGGAAGCACTGATTACCACCATGCAGGACAACCAGAAGTATTTCTGCCTGCTGGACAGCGAAGGCAAGCTGCTGCCGCGCTTTATCACCGTGGCCAACGTCGAGAGCCGTGACCCCAAGCAGATCGTGCAGGGTAACGAAAAAGTGGTCCGCCCACGCCTGACCGACGCTGAGTTCTTCTTCAAGCAGGACAAGAAGCAGCCGCTGGAAACCTTCAACGAACGCCTCAAGAACGTGGTATTCCAGGCCCAGCTGGGTACGGTCTACGACAAGGCCGAGCGCGTTTCCAAACTGGCAGCTTTCATTGCCCCGCTGATCGGTGGCGATGCCCAGCGCGCTGGCCGTGCCGGGCTGCTGTCCAAGTGCGACCTGGCCACCGAAATGGTCGGCGAGTTCCCCGAGATGCAGGGCGTTGCCGGCTACTACTACGCACTCAACGACGGTGAGCCACAAGACGTCGCCTTGGCCCTGAACGAGCAGTACATGCCCCGCGGCGCGGGTGCCGAGCTGCCGCAGACCCTCACCGGTGCTGCCGTGGCCATCGCCGACAAGCTCGACACGCTGGTGGGTATCTTCGGTATCGGCATGCTGCCCACCGGCAGCAAAGACCCGTACGCCCTGCGCCGTGCAGCGCTGGGTGTGCTGCGTATTCTGATCGAGAAACAGCTGGACCTGGACCTGACCGGTGCAGTGCAGTTCGCGGTCAAGCAGTACGGCGCCAAGGTCAAAACTGCCGGGCTGGCCGAACAGGTGCTGGAATTCATCTTCGACCGCCTGCGTGCGCGCTACGAAGATGAAGGCATCGATGTTGCCACTTACCTCTCGGTACGCGCCCTGCAGCCAGGTTCGGCCCTGGACTTCGACCAGCGCGTCCAAGCCGTGCAGGCGTTCCGCAAGTTGCCCGAAGCCGAAGCACTGGCTGCCGTCAACAAGCGTGTGTCGAACCTGCTGAGCAAGGCCGAAGGCGCCATCGCCGAACAGGTCGAGCCCAAGTACTTCGACAACGCCAACGAGTTCTCCCTGTACTCGGCCATCCAGCAGGCCGACCAGGCCGTGCAACCGATGGCTGCAGCGCGCCAGTACAGCGAGTCGCTGGCGCGCCTGGCGGCCCTGCGTGATCCGGTCGACGCCTTCTTCGAGGCGGTCATGGTGAATGCCGAAGATGCCAAAGTGCGTGCCAACCGATATGCCCTGCTCAGCCGCCTGCGCGGTCTGTTCCTGGGCGTGGCTGATATTTCGCTGCTGGGGTAAGCCGTGAAGCTGCTGATACTCGATCGTGACGGGGTGATCAACCATGACTCCGACGCCTACATCAAGACGCTGGACGAGTGGGTACCCATCCCAGGCTCGATCGAGGCGATCGCGCAGCTGAGCAAAGCGGGCTGGACGGTGGCCGTGGCCACCAACCAGTCCGGTATTGCCCGTGGCTATTACACCGTCGCCACCCTCGAGGCCATGCACGCGCGCCTGCGCGCGCTGGTGGCCGAGCAGGGTGGCGGGGTGGGCCACATCGTTTATTGCCCGCACGGGCCCGACGAGGGTTGCGACTGCCGCAAACCCAGGCCGGGCATGCTGCGGGCCATCGCCAGCCACTACAAGGCCGACCTTCAGGGCGTGTGGTTCGTTGGCGACAGCACCGGTGACCTTCAGGCCGCGCTGGCCGTGGGTGCCCAACCTGTGCTGGTGAAAACCGGCAAAGGTGAACGAACCCTGGCGAAGGGCGTTCCAGAATCCACCTTGATTTTCGACGACCTGGCGGCTATCGCCAGAGAACTAATCTAAACAGTGCGCCGCCAGGCGCATTTTCATGCAGCGGGCAGGCCCCGCAATGGTACAAACCACTATGTCGATCCTGCAGGCGATCAGAGTCTTTCTTTTTTACCTGCTGCTGGGCACCAGTTCGTTGCTGTGGTGCTCGCTGAGCTTCTTCATCGCGCCGTTTCTGTCGTTCCCCAAGCGCTACCGGTTCATCAACGTGTATTGGTGCCGCTGCGCGGTGTTCCTCGCCCGCGTGATGGTTGGCATCGATTACAAGATCACAGGCGCCGAGAACGTGCCGGCTGTGCCCTGCGTGATCCTGTCGAACCACCAGAGCACCTGGGAGACGTTTTTCCTGTCCCAGTATTTTTCGCCCCTGAGCCAGGTGCTCAAGCGCGAGCTGTTGTACGTGCCGTTCTTTGGCTGGGCCATGGCCATGCTGAGGCCCATCGCAATCAACCGTGACAACCCCAAGGAAGCGCTGCGGCAGGTCGCCAGCAAAGGCGATGAATTGCTCAAGCAGAAAACCTGGGTGCTGATTTTCCCGGAGGGTACGCGTGTGCCGTTTGGCACCGTCGGCAAATTCTCCCGGGGTGGTACGGCCTTGGCGGTCAATGCTGGGTTGCCGGTGCTGCCTATTGCCCACAACGCAGGTAAATACTGGCCCAAGACAGGCTGGGGCAAACGTGCTGGCACCATCGAGGTGGTGATTGGCGAGCCCATGTATGCCAACGGCACGGGCCCGCGAGCCATTGCGGAGCTGAACGACCGCGCCGCTGCCTGGAACGAAGCGACGCAACGTGCGCTGGGATCGCTGCCGCCTGTTGAGGAAAACGCTCAGGTAAACAGTGCCTCCTGATCTGTGGATAACGTGTGTGCAATTTATGGATCAATTGCAGGAAATCAAACCTAACTAACTGAATCAATTACATATTTCCTTGTATGGTTTTTTCGCGAAAATCGTGCATAAGTTTTTTTAGGGCATAAAAAAACTGGCCGTTAGGTCCTGGGCCAGTTTGAGGTGACAGGGGCTGCGCTGCAGCCCCCACTTAGTGTGGTCGGCTTCACACCTTGTCGATATCTACATCCTTGGTCTCTTTCAGGCAGAAGATCCCCACCACCAGGCTGATGCCAGTAATCAGCACTGGGTACCACAGCCCATAGAAGATATCGCCGGTATACACCACCAACGCAAACGAAACCGTCGGCAGAAACCCGCCGAACCAGCCGTTGCCAATGTGGTAGGGCAGCGACATCGAGGTGTAGCGGATGCGGGTGGGGAACAGTTCCACCATCACGGCGGCCAGCGGGCCATAGGTCATGGTAGCGATCAGGATCATGGCTACGATCAACACCACCACCATCACCTGGTTCACCTGAGCAGGGTCAGCCTTGGCAGGGTAACCCGCTTGTTCAACGGCGGCGCGCATGGCCGTTTCATCATAGCCATTGATGGTCTTGTCACCGATGTTCACCACCACGTCACTACCGGCCACTGCCACAGAGCTGTAGGGCAGGCCCTGTTTCACCAGGAATGTCTTGACCTTGTCGCAGGGGCTGTCGAAGCGTGCCTTGCCCACAGGGTCGAACTGGAAGGTACAGCCTTTAGGGTCTGCGGTCACAACGATCGGCGCCTGTCGGCTGGCGTTGTCGATCTGGGGGTTGGCGTAAAAGCTCAAGGCTTTGAACAGCGGGAAGTACAGCACCGTGGCCAGCAGCAACCCAAGCATCAGGATGGGTTTACGGCCGATTCTGTCCGACAGCCAGCCGAAGAACACGAAGAAGGGCGCGCCAATCACCACGCTGATGATCAGCAGGGTATTGGCCTGGGCAGCGTCCATCTTCAGCATCTGGGTCATGAAGAACAGCACGTAGAACTGCGCTGTATAGAACGTGACCGCCTGCCCGGCGTTGATGCTGAACAGCGCCGTGAGTACCACTTTAAGGTTGGGCCAGGACGTGAACGATTCACGAATAGGCGACTTGCTGACCTTGCCCTGGGCCTTCATTTTCACGAACGCAGGCGACTCGTGCATGCTCATGCGGATCCAGGTAGAAATGCCCAGCAGCACGATCGACAGCAGGAACGGCAAGCGCCAGCCCCAGGTTTCGAACTGGTCGCCACTGATGTACCGGCTACCCAGCACCACCAGCAATGACAGCAACAGGCCGAGGGTGGCCGTGGACTGAATGAACCCGGTATGGAAACCGCGCTTGCCGGGCGGTGCATGCTCGGCTACATAAGTGGCCGCGCCCCCGTACTCACCACCCAGGGCCAGCCCCTGAAGCATGCGCAACACCACCAAAATGATGGGCGCGGCGATACCGATACTGGCGTAGGTGGGCAACAGCCCCACGGCGAAGGTGGACAGCCCCATCAGCACGATGGTGATCAGGAAGGTGTACTTGCGGCCGATCATGTCACCTAGCCGGCCAAACACCAGTGCCCCGAAGGGCCGCACAAGGAAGCCTGCAGCAAATGCCATGAGGGCAAAGATGAAGGCGGTGGTGTCGTTGACGCCGGCGAAAAACTGCTTGCTGATGACGGCTGCCAGCGCGCCATAGAGAAAAAAGTCATACCACTCGAAAACCGTCCCGAGGGATGACGCGAAAATGATCTTGCGTTCTTCACGACGGCTGGGGCTGCTGGCCGGCGCGTCCTGCTCTTGAATGTAGTCCGACATCGTTGCTGTCCTCGGCCCGCAGGGCCACAGTGATTATTCTTGTTGTTCCACTGTCGGCAGCTTTCGACCGCAAGCTACCGGTGTTGCACGCACCCTGGTCAGGGCGTCGGTAGTGCGTCTTCGCTTACGTAGGTTGGGGTATTGGCTCCTTTGAGAATCATCTGCGCCGCTTTCTCGGCGATCATCAAGGTGGGTGAGCAGGTATTCCCGGAGGTGATCTGCGGCATGATCGAGGCATCCGCCACACGCAGCCCGGGGATGCCATGCACACGCAGCTGGTTATCCACAACGTCCAGCGTGCCACTGCCCATGCGGCAGGTGCCGCTGGGGTGGAAGATAGTGGTGCCGATCTTGCCAGCCGCCTCGAACAAGTCTGCTTCGCTGTGCAGTGCCGCACCTGGCAGGTATTCCTTCGGCGCGAAGGCGGCGAGGGCAGGGGCTTGAACGATACGACGGGTAAGGCGAATGGCTTCGGCAGCCACGCGCAGGTCCTGCGGGTCGCTGAGGTAATTGGGGTCGATCAGCGGTGCACTGTTCATGTCCGTGTCACGGATATCGATACGGCCACGGCTGGCCGGGCGCAGGTTGCACACCGAAGCGGTAAAGGCGGGGAATGTGTGCAGAGGCTCGCCGAAGCGTTCCAGTGATAAAGGCTGTACATGGTATTGCAGGTTGGCACTGGCCTGCTGCGCGTTCGACCTCACGAACGCCCCCAGCTGGCTGGGGGCCATGGCCAGCGGGCCGCTGCGATCGTAAAGGTAACGCAGGCCCATGCCCATCTTGCCCCACAGGCTGTTGGCCATCTGGTTGAGGGTACGGGTGTTGCCGATCTGATAGATCAGGCGCAGTTGCAGGTGGTCCTGCAGGTTGCCGCCAACGCCAGGCATGGCATGGCGCACACCGATGCCCAGGCGGGTCAGCAACTGGCTCGGGCCCACCCCGGAGCGCTGCAGGATACCGGGTGAACCCACCGCCCCCGCACACAGAATGATTTCACGGCGCGCCGCAAACTCGTGCCAGCCTCCTTGCCAGAACGCCTTCACCGCCCGCGCACGGGTATTGTTCAGCAGCACCTGGTCCACCTGCACACCGGTCAGCACCGTCAAGTTGGGCCGGTGCCGGATCGGGCGCAAGAATGCCTTGGCAGCATTCCAGCGCACACCACTGCGCTGGTTCACCTGAAAATATCCACAGCCTTCGTTGTCGCCTGTGTTGAAGTCATCCACCTTGCCGATGCCAACCTGCTCAGCGGCATCGCGGAAGGCGTCGAGGATCGGCCAGCTGTAGCGCTGGCGCTCTACCCGCCACTCGCCGCTGGCGCCGTGGAACTCACTGGCGCCAGCGAAGTGGCTTTCACTGGCCTTGAACAGCGGCAGTACATCTTTCCAGGCCCAGCCTGCATTGCCTTGCTCGGCCCAACCGTCATAGTCGGCGGCCTGGCCGCGCATGTAGATCATGCCATTGATCGAGGAACAGCCACCCAGCACCTTGCCCCGGGGGTAACCCAGGGCTCGGCCAGCCAGCCCTGGCTGGGCTTCGGTCTTGAAGCACCAGTCGGTGCGCGGGTTGCCGATGCAGTAAAGGTAGCCGACGGGAATATGAATCCAGGGGTAGTTGTCACGGCCCCCGGCCTCCAACAGCAGAACACGGCTGGAAGGGTCGGCAGACAGCCGGTTGGCAAGCAGGCAACCCGCAGGGCCAGCGCCCACGACCACGTAGTCAAAGGCAGAATCGGTTGATGGCATTGGCGACCTCTAAACCGTTTTTATTCTTGTCCTGATCCAGCTTAGTGAGTAATTTCGTGGAATAAAGACGAGATTTCGCGCAGCCGCTGTGCGTTTTAGCACAACGGTAACCATGGCAACGTCCAGGCTGAGTGGGCGTTCGAACGTACAGGGATCAGCATGTTCGACTGGAACGATTTGCGGTTTTTCCTGGAGTTGCAGCGCAGCGGCCGCCTGCTGACAGCAGCCAAGCGGCTTAACACCACCCACAGCACCGTCGCCAGGCACATCGAGAATATCGAGCAGAGCCTGGGCACCGCGCTGTTTGTCCAGCATGCCCAAGGCTATGAACTGACCCCGTCGGGGCATGCGCTGCTCAAGCATGCCGAGGCCATGGAAAACGTCGCACTGCTGGCACAGGAAGAAATTACCCAGGCCATTGCCCCCCTTGGCAAGATTCGTCTGGGGGTAACCGAGGGCATCGGCATCATGTTCTTCACGCCACGCATGAACGCCCTGTTCGAACGCTACCCCGGCCTTGAGGTCGAACTGGTTGCGGTACCGCGCTTTGTGAGCATCTTGAACCGCGAGGCCGAAATCAGTATTCATCTGGAGCGGCCCAGCGCCGATCTGCTGATTACCCGCAAACTCACCGACTACCGCCTGGCACTGTACGCAAGCCAGGCCTACCTGGACCGCTCGGCGCCGTTGAGCACCCGCGAAGACCTGGCCCGACATAGCTGGATCGGGTATGTGGACGATCTGCTGTTCAGCCAGGAACTGCTGTTTCTCAACAGCTTTTGCCGGTCACCCAACGTGGTGTTTCGCAGCACCAGCGTGATCGCCCAGCAGGTGGCGGCGCGGGCCGGGCTGGGCATCGCCGTACTGCCCAACTACATGGCCCGCCATGATCCAACCCTGGTGCGCGTACTGCCGGGCGAAACCATCCAGCGCAGCTACTGGATTTGTACACGCCGCGAACTGCACAAGTCGGTGCGCTTGCGGGTGGTCTGGGACTACCTGCTGGCATTGTGCGCTGCAGAGCAGGACGAACTGCTAGCCCAGTAACGCCTTGCCCATCAGCATCAACGCTGCGGCCCAACCGGCTAGCGCAAACAGTTGCTGCAAGCGCGGCCCCGCCAGCCTTGCTGCCAGGGGCCGCGCCATTAACAACCCGATCACTGCCCCCAGGGCAAACGGCGCGCCCACCTGCCAGTGCATCACACCTGCCAGGGTGGCGCTGATAACGCTGCCAGCCGATACCAGCGCGATCACCGCCAGCGATGTTGAAACGATGCTGGCCATGCGCAGGTTGGTATAGCGGTTCAGGGCAGGGATGATGACAAAACCACCGCCCACACCCAGCAGCCCTGACAGCAGACCAGACAACGCCCCCGTGCCGGCGAGCGCCCTTGCGCAGGGCAGCGTCCAGCGCAGCCTGCCCTGCAGCGGGTTGAGCACACAGGGCTCGATCAGCCGGTGTGCACCCACGGTTTCACCCTTCAGCTCGCGGGCAGCCTTGCGCCAGATCCGCAGGCAGGCGTAGACCAGCACGCCGCCGAACAGCAACTGCAGTGGGGTGTTGGGTAGGTGATGGGCCATCATCAGCCCCAATGGTGCGAACAGAACGCCCACCGCTGCGATGAGCAATGCGGCACGGTAGCGCACTACCCCTTGGCGCAAGCCAATAATTGCCCCCACAGCTGCTGCCAACCCAACGGCCAGCAGGCCGATGGGGGCAGCTTCAACCATTGTCAGCCCCAGGCCGAACACCAGCAGAGGCACAGCAAGGATGCCGCCCCCGGCACCGGTCAGTGCCAGCACCGCACCAATGATCGCGCCCAGGCCTGCGCCCAGCAGCTGATGCTCGATCACTGCGCGCCCTCGGTGGCCAGCGGTGCCGGCCTGGCTAGCCATTCGCGCCCTTTGAGCATGCCTTGCCAATACAACGGTGGCAGTACACGGGCCTTGAGCAACCAGGCCAGGCGGGTCGGCTGCCGGCCGTCGAGTAGCCATGTGGGGAAGCTGGGCGCCAGCTTGCCGCCGTAGGTGAATTCAGCCAGCACAATCTTCCCGCGCTCGACGGTGAGCGGGCATGAGCCATAACCGTCGTACCTGGCCAGGCCCGTGCGCCTGCCCAACGCTACCAGCACATTGTTGGCGACCACCGGTGCCTGCTTGCGGGCGGCGGCAGCAGTCTTGGCATTGGTGGTGTTGGCGACGTCGCCCAGGGCATGCACATTGGCGTAACCGCGATGGCGCAGGCTCTGGGGGTCTACATCCACCCAACCGTTGCTGTCAGCCAGGGGGCTGTTGCGAATGAAGTCCGGCGCCACTTGTGGCGGCACCACATGCAGCATGTCGAAAGGTTCGGTGTGGCGCTCGCTGCTGCCATCAGGCAGTGTTCGCACGAATGTGGCGCGTTTGTTCGGGCCATCCACGGCTACCAGGCGCTGGGAGAAATGCAGGTCGACGTTGTATTTCTCAATGTACTTCATGAGCGCAGGCACATAGTCAGGCACACCGAACAGTACGCCGCCGGCGTTGTAGAAACTCGCCTTGATCGCGCCCAATCGGCCGTGACGCAGCCAGTGGTCGCACGACAGGTACAACGCCTTTTGCGGCGCGCCGGCACACTTGATCGGCATGGGCGGTTGGCAGAACAGCGCGCGGCCCTGCTTGAGGTTTTGCACCAGCTCCCACGTGTAAGGTGCCAGGTCATAGCGGTAGTTGGAGGTGACGCCATTGCGGCCTAGGGTGTCTTCAAGGCCATCGATGGCGGCCCAGTCCAGCTTGAGCCCGGGGCACACCACCAGTTGCTCGTAGCTGATGGTCCGCTCGCCCTCCAGCACCACGTGCCGGCTAACCGGATCGAAGCCCGTAACCCGGGCTTGCAGCCAGCGCACGCCGCGAGGGATGGTGGACGCCATGGTGTGGGCAGTACTGGGTGCATCGAATACACCGGCACCTACCATGGTCCAGCCTGGCTGGTAGTAATGCACTTCGGCAGGGTCGATCAACGCCACATCCAGCGACGGGTCGCGGCTGATAAGGCTCGAGGCAGTGGCGATGCCGGCGGCACCGGCGCCGACAATCACCACCTGATGGTGTGTGCAGGTGGCAGGGGACAACAAGGCAGGCATGGCAATGAATCCTGAGTTCTGGTTATGGGGCAAAGCGGTTACAGGGCGTTGATCGGGATTTTCAGATAACGCACGCCGTTGTCTTCCGGCGCGGGTAACTGGCCGCTGCGCATGTTCACCTGCACCGACGGCAAGATCAGCACAGGCATGTCCAAGGTTTTGTCTCGCGCTTCGCGCATGGCAACGAAGCTGTCTTCGTCGACACCCTGGTGAATATGGATGTTGTGGGCACGCTGCTCGGCTACGGTGGTGACGTACCGCAAGGCCCGGCCCTCAGGCAGGTAGTCGTGGCACATGAACAAACGGGTGGTGTCGGGGAAGGCCAGCAGGCGGCGTATCGAGCGATACAGCGTGCGTGCATCGGCGCCTGGGAAATCGCAACGGGCGGTGCCGTAGTCCGGCATGAACAGGGTGTCCCCCACAAACAGTACTGTCTCGCCGGCATCCTCGATCATGAAGCTCATGCAGGCGGGTGTATGACCCGGTGTGTGCAGGGCGCGAGCATGCAGGTTGCCAATGCGAAACCCTTCTTCATCCTCCAGCAGGGCATCGAACTGGCTACCGTCCCGGGCAAAGCCGGGCTCCGCGTTGAACAGGGCACCAAACACTTTCTGCACCTGGGTGATATGCGCGCCGATGGCCGTACAACCGCCCAGCTTGCCTTTCAGGTAGGCCGCTGCCGAAAGGTGGTCTGCATGCACATGGGTTTCAAGCACCCACTGCACCTTGGCATCGAGTGCTTCGACTCGCGCGATCAACTGGTCCGCAGAAGCAGTGCTGGTGCGGCCAGCCTTGGGGTCGTAGTCCAGCACGCTGTCGATCAGTGCGCACTGGCGCGTCTCGCGGTCCATCACCAGATAACTGATGGTCGAGGTTGCCTTGTCAAAGAAGGCTTCCACTTGAAGGTTGTTACCGATGATCATCACGTTCTCCAATTGTCCACCGGGCTCGTACGGACACGGGTGGTAGGGGAAGGGTTATCAAGATGCATGCCAGGCGCCTTTAAGCGAATACTGGCTGCTTCAGGGCAGGTGTCATTGGCCTCGTCACCCTTTGGCAGCCGAATTGGCAGGCTGGCTGTCAGCCGATGGCAGTGTTTGGCAGTCCTTGTTACCCTCGACCGGGTTATCAGACCGGTGCCGTCATGCCTGAACCACATCCGCTTATTCTGGCCTTGGTGTCTTACCTGGAACACGATGCGCTGCCCACCATCGTCCTGGACACCGACTACAACATTCTGGCCGCCAATGCTGCCTACCGCCGTCAGTTTGGCCGCGACGACCAGGCGCCGCTGGGCGAGAAATGTCACAAGGTATCTCACCACTATGCAGTGCCCTGCGATCAAGCCGGTGAGCACTGCCCCCTGCGCAAAGCCTGGGGGAGCAAGCAACCTGAGCGCGTCCTGCACATTCACCACACGCCACGGGGCCCGGAGCATGTGGATGTAGAGCTGCGGCCGATTCTCGACGAGCAGGGCAGGGTGGTAGCGTTTGTCGAGCGTCTCACCAGCATAGCCCTCGCCGCGGCGCAGCCCCAGGAGCAGGGGCTTGTCGGCCGGGCGCCGGCCTTCAAGGCTGCCCTTGCCAGCCTGCAACGTGCAGCGCCGGCGCAGATCCCGGTCTTGCTGCAGGGCGAGTCGGGCACCGGCAAGGAGCTTTTTGCCCGCGCCGTGCATATGGGCAGCCCGAGAGCTAACGGCCCGTTGGTGGTAGTCGACTGCACGGGCCTGACCGATTCACTGTTCGAGAGCGAGTTGTTCGGCTACGAGAAGGGCGCATTCACCGGGGCAAACCAGCGCAAGATCGGCCTGGCCGAAGCGGCCCATGGCGGCACGCTGTTCCTGGACGAAATCGGTGAAGTGCCGTTGCCGATGCAGGTAAAGCTGTTGCGGCTGATCGAGACAGGCAGCTTTCGCCCGGTGGGCAGCCTGCGTACGGTGCACTCGGATTTCCGCCTGGTATCGGCCACGCACAAACCGCTCAAGCAGATGGTGGCTGACGGCACATTCCGGGAAGACCTGTACTACCGCATCAGCGGCTTCCCCATTCGCCTGCCCGCACTGAGGGAGCGGGTAGAGGATCTGCCCCTGCTGACCGAGAGCTTGTTAAAACGCATGGCAGGCACACCCACTGCCAGCGTGGATGAGGCGGCATTGCAGCAACTGGCGCTGCATCCGTTCCCCGGCAATATCCGTGAGCTGCGCAATATTCTGGAGCGGGCGAGGTTGTTTGCTGATGACGGCGTGATCAAGCCTGAGCATTTACCGGAGGACGTTGGCGCGAACATGGGCGCCGGAAGTTGGGATGGGAGGGGGGCTGGCCAGTTGGGGAATCTGGCACAGGCGCTGGCGCACTTCAACGGCTCGCGCAGCGAACTGGCACGGCACCTTGGGGTGAGCGAACGCACGCTGTATCGGCGGTTGAAGGCGCTGGGGGTTAACCCGGCGACGTGACCTGTCATCTGTCTTTTATTCAAACAGCAAAAAGCCCGCCGAAGCGGGCTTTTTGCTGCGGGGCAATTTACAACCCGATCAGAAGTCCAGGTTGGAAACCGACAGCGCGTTGCTCTCGATGAAGTCACGGCGTGGCTCGACCGCATCACCCATCAGGGTGTTGAAGATCTGGTCAGCCGCAATGGCATCTTCGATGGTGACCTTCAGCATACGGCGCACCGTTGGGTCCATTGTGGTTTCCCACAGCTGGTCCGGGTTCATTTCACCCAGCCCTTTGTATCGCTGGATGGTATGGCGCTTGGTGGTCTCGTTCATCAGCCAGTCCAGGCCTTCCTTGAACTCGACGATGGCTTTGCGGCGTTCGCCACGCTGCACGTAGGCGCCTTCACCCAGCAAGCTGGACAACTTGCTACCCACGTTGACCACCGTGCGGTAGTCATTGCTACCGAAGAAGTCGCGGTTGAAGGTGATATAGCTGGCCAGGCCGTGGGAGATGATTTCCACTTCCGGCAGCCACACATTGCGCTCCTTGTCTTCGCGCAGGCTGGCTTTGTAGGCAAGGCCAGACTTCTGCGTGTTATCCAGACGCGCCTGGAACTGGGCCAGCCAAGCCTGCATGACGGCGTGATCACCCAGCTGTTCCAGGGTAACTTCCGGCAGGTAGATGAAGTGCTCGGTCAGCTCTTCCGGGTACAGGCGCGACAGGCGCTTGAGCGTCTTCATGACACTGCGGAACTCATTGACCAGTGCCTCAAGCTGCACACCCGATACCGCAGGCGCGGATTCGTCCAGGTGCAGGCTGGCGTCTTCAAGGGCAGACTGGGTCATGTATTCTTCCATGGCCTCGTCGTCCTTGATGTACTGCTCTTGCTTGCCACGCTTCACCTTGTACAGCGGTGGTTGAGCGATGTAGATGTAGCCACGCTCTACCAACTCTGGCAATTGGCGGAAGAAGAAAGTCAGCAGCAGGGTACGGATGTGCGAACCGTCGACGTCAGCATCGGTCATGATGATGATGTTGTGGTAACGCAGCTTCTCGATGTTGTACTCATCGCGGCCGATACCACAGCCTAGCGCGGTGATCAGCGTACCCACTTCCTGGGACGAGATCATCTTGTCGAAACGCGCCTTCTCGACGTTCAGGATCTTGCCCTTCAGCGGCAGAATGGCCTGAGTACGACGGTTACGGCCTTGCTTGGCCGAGCCACCTGCAGAGTCACCCTCCACCAGGTACAGTTCGGAGAGGGCAGGGTCCTTCTCCTGGCAGTCAGCCAGTTTGCCCGGCAAGCCGGCAATGTCCAGCGCACCTTTGCGGCGGGTCATCTCGCGCGCTTTACGAGCAGCTTCACGGGCACGCGCGGCATCGATCATCTTGCCGACGACGGCCTTGGCCTCGTTGGGGTTTTCCAGCAGGAAGTCGGAGAAGTACTTGTTCATCTCCTGCTCCACGGCGGTTTTCACCTCCGAGGACACCAACTTATCTTTGGTCTGCGAGCTGAACTTGGGGTCCGGAACCTTGACCGAAATGATTGCGGTCAGGCCTTCACGGGCGTCGTCGCCAGTAGTAGAAACCTTGTTCTTCTTGGCCAGGCCTTCCTGCTCGATGTAGCTGTTCAGGCTACGGGTGAGGGAAGAACGGAAGCCAACCAGGTGTGTGCCACCGTCGCGCTGCGGAATGTTGTTGGTGAAGCACAGCAGGTTTTCGTTGAAGCTGTCGTTCCACTGCAGGGCGACTTCAACACCCACACCGTCCTCGCGCTGCACGCTGAAGTGGAATACCTGGCTGTTCACCGGGGTTTTGTTGGTGTTCAGGTACTCAACGAATGCACGAAGGCCGCCTTCGTATTTGAAAAACTCTTCCTTACCGCTGCGCTCATCTTTCAGCAGGATACCAACGCCCGAGTTGAGGAACGACAACTCACGGATACGTTTGGCCAGGATGTCCCAGCTGAAGTGGATATTCTTGAACGTGTCGGCAGACGGCTTGAAGTGAATATGCGTACCGGTGGTTTCGCTGTCACCGACGATTTCCATTGGCGCTTGGGGTACGCCATGCACGTAGGTCTGTTCCCAGATTTTCCCGCTACGGCGAACGGTCAGCACCAACTTCTCGGAAAGCGCATTCACTACCGATACCCCTACACCGTGCAGACCGCCGGATACCTTGTAGGAGTTGTCATCGAACTTACCGCCAGCGTGCAGCACGGTCATGATGACCTCAGCAGCGGACACGCCTTCCTCTTTGTGTACATCTACCGGAATACCGCGACCGTTGTCGCGGACACTGATGGACTCGTCCGGGTGGATGATGACGGTGATGTCGTCGCAGTGACCTGCGAGGGCTTCGTCGATCGAGTTGTCGACCACCTCGAAGACCATGTGGTGCAGGCCGCTACCATCATCGGTGTCGCCAATGTACATGCCGGGGCGCTTGCGCACGGCATCCAAACCTTTCAGCACCTTGATGCTGGAGGAGTCGTACGTTTGATTTTCGCTCATGCCTTCACTCCCGATGGTCGTGGGTCTGGGTGATACGGCCTTGTTCCACGTGGAACAAAGCAACTGGCGTTTCCGTCTGCCAGCCTTCCCTCAGTAATTCTTGATCTACACAGGTGATGAATACCTGGCAGCGTAATTCTTCAAGCAAGCGGCACAATGCGCGGCGATGCTGGTCGTCCAGTTCGGATGGCAAGTCATCCACCAGATAGATGCAGTTACCCCGCCGCGCCTGGCTGACCAGGTGGCCTTGGGCAATGCGCAATGCGCATACCACCAGCTTTTGCTGACCACGCGACAGGATATCGGCTGCGTTATTGGCAGCCAGGCGAAGACGCAGATCAGCACGTTGTGGGCCGGCCTGGGTATGGCCCATCTGCTGATCGCGAAGGAGAGAGGAGGCGAGTACTTCTTGGAGTTCCCGGTCCTTGTCCCAGCCTCGATAGTAGCTAAGGGTCAACCCGTCCAACTCAACCAGCTCGCTCAGGGTGTGCTCGAAGACGGGCTTCAAGGCCTTGATATAGTTGCGACGGTATTCATCTATCTCCGCGCTGGCCAGGCATAACTCCCGGTCCCAGGCGGCTTGCGAAGCAGCGTCAAGTGTACCATGCCGCAACCATGAGTTCCGCTGCCGTAGCGCCTTCTGCAGACGCTGCCACGCGGGCATGAACCTAGGTTCCACGTGGAACACTCCCCAATCCAGAAACTGTCTACGGATTTTTGGAGCGCCTTCCAGTAAACGGAAACTGTCGGGGTTGATCAGCTGAAGGGGCAACAGCTCCGCGAGTTGAGCGGCACTCCTCGCGTTCTGCCCATCTATTCGTATGGTGAAGTCCCCTTGCCGCTCACGGGATACCCCAAGGTTGCAAATCCCACCTTCAGCTAGCTCCACCTCACCAAACACGGTACAGGCGGCCTGCTCATACTGGATGACCGGGTTCAAGCGGGTGCTGCGGAACGACCGAGCGAGCCCAAGCAGATGCACGGCTTCCAGCACACTGGTCTTGCCGCTGCCATTGTCGCCATACAGGATATTGATGCGGGGGGAGGGGGAGAGTGTCACCGGGTGCAAATTGCGCACCGCGGTGACCATGATACGTCGAAGGGACATGTCGCCTGCTACGGGTTACAAACGCATCGGCATGACAACATACGAAGAGTCGTCGTTGCCTGCCTCCTGCAGCAGCGCGCTGCTGTTGGAGTCCGACAAGATCAGGCGAACCTGTTCAGTGGTCATAACCCCCAGCACATCCAGCAGGTAGCTGACGTTGAAGCCAATCTCCAAGGAGCTGCCTTCGTAGTCCACGCTGATCTCTTCCTCAGCTTCTTCCTGCTCAGGGTTGTTGGCCTGAATTTTCAGCTGCCCGGCAGCCAACTGCAGACGGATGCCACGGTACTTTTCGTTGGACAAAATCGCGGTACGGCTAAAGGCCTCGCGCAGGGCTTGACGGTCGCCCACTACCAACTTGTCACCGCCCTTGGGCAGCACGCGCTCGTAGTCTGGGAATTTGCCGTCCACCAACTTGGAGGTGAATGTGAACTCACCGGTAGTGGCGCGGATGTGATGCTGACCCAAGACGATGCTGACCATGCCCTCAGGGTCGGTCAGCAGGCGGGCCAGTTCCAGAATACCTTTGCGTGGCACGATCACCTGGTGGCGGTCGTCCTGCTCGATAGGTGCACTCATGGCGCAAAGGGCCAGGCGGTGACCATCGGTGGAAACAGCCCGCAGCGTGTTGCGCGAGACTTCGAGCAACATGCCGTTCAGGTAGTAGCGCACATCCTGCTGGGCCATGGCGAAGCTGGTGCGCTCGATCAGGCGGCGCAGCTTGCTCTGTTCCAGGTTGCAGGTCAGCGAACCCGGGCCTTCTTCCACAGTGGGGAAATCATTGGCTGGCAGCGTCGACAGGGTAAAGCGGCTACGGCCAGCTTTGACCAGCAGTTTCTGCTCGTCCACCTTGATGTCGATAAGCACATCGCTGGGCAGGCTCTTGCAGATGTCCATCAGCTTACGCGCCGGGACGGTGATTTCGCCAGGCTCGGCTGACTCTTCGAGTTGCACGCGCCCTACCAGTTCGACCTCCAGGTCGGTACCGGTCAACGACAATTGCTGGCCCTGTACGACCAGCAATACGTTGGACAGCACCGGCAAGGTCTGGCGGCGCTCGACGACACCGGCGACCAGTTGCAGGGGTTTCAACAGGGCTTCGCGTTGAATGGTGAAATGCATGGTCTAGTCCCTTGCCTTCAATTAGCTAGCTGCGCCAACGGCCATCAGGTCGTCAGCGTACGCAGCAGGTTCTTGTAGTCCTCGCGGATGTCCGCGTCGGATTCCTTAAGTTCGTTGATCTTGCGGCAGGCATGCAGCACGGTCGTATGGTCCCGACCACCGAACATGTCGCCGATCTCTGGCAAGCTGTGGTTGGTCAGCTCCTTGGACAGGGCCATGGCTACCTGCCGCGGGCGCGCCACCGAGCGCGAACGCCGCTTGGACAACAGATCGGAGATCTTGATCTTGTAGTACTCAGCCACCGTGCGCTGGATGTTATCCACACTCACCAGCTTGTCCTGCAGGGCCAGCAGGTCTTTGAGCGACTCACGGATCAGCTCGATGGTGATCTCGCGCCCCATGAAGTGGGAGTGGGCGATCACCCGTTTCAGCGCACCTTCCAGCTCACGAACGTTGGAGCGTATGCGTTGGGCGATGAAGAACGCGGCATCATGCGGGAGCTCGACCTTGGCCTGGTCGGCCTTCTTCATCAGGATCGCCACACGGGTTTCCAGCTCTGGCGGCTCGACCGCCACGGTCAGGCCCCAACCGAAGCGCGACTTCAGTCGCTCTTCAAGGCCTTCGATTTCCTTGGGATAGCGGTCGGACGTCAGGATGACTTGCTGGCCACCTTCGAGCAGGGCGTTGAAGGTGTGGAAGAATTCTTCCTGGGAGCGCTCCTTGCGGGCGAAGAACTGAATATCGTCGATCAACAATGCATCCACAGAGCGGTAGAAACGCTTGAACTCGTTGATGGCGTTCAGCTGAAGCGCCTTGACCATGTCCGCGACAAAGCGCTCCGAATGCAGGTAGACCACCTTGGCATTCGGGTTCTTCTTCAGCAGGTGGTTACCCACAGCGTGCATCAGGTGAGTCTTGCCCAGGCCCACGCCGCCATAAAGGAACAGCGGGTTGTACCCGTGCTTGGGGTTGTCGGCCACCTGCCATGCCGCTGCCCTGGCCAGCTGGTTGGACTTGCCCTCTACAAAGGTATCGAACGTGAACGTGCGGTTCAGGTAGCTGGTGTGCTTGAGCGCGCCCTCTACCTGCACGGTGCGTTGCTCGGCCCGGCCATTGACGACAGGGGCCGAGGGAGGTTCGGCCATGGCGTCGAAGCTGTCCCTTGAAGACTGCTGAGCAGATTGTTCAACAGTGGAAGCTTCGGCCTGGGCCACCGCAGCAAGCTCGGGGGCCACAGCAGCAGGCACGGCTTTTTGCGCCTGGGTCTGGGCCTGCGAGGCGGCGATGGCTGCACTCACCGGGGCGTTGGGTGCAGCACGGGGTGCTGAGCTGCGACGGCTGCCAATCAGCAACGAAAGGGCAGGCGCAATACCACTGCCATTTTCCCCCAACAGTTCCAGCAAACGCCCCAGGTACTTTTCATTGACCCAATCAAGGACGAAACGGTTGGGCGCGTAGACGCGCAACTCGTCGCCTTCGGCTTCGACCTGTAACGGACGGATCCAGGTGTTGAATTGTTGGGCAGGCAGTTCGTCGCGCAGAAGCTCTACGCACTGCTGCCAAAGTTCCACTGACACGGATATCCCCTGAGTTTGAAAGCCGGACAAGGCCGAAACAAACCGCCATTGTACCGATCGAGCGTCAACTTATCCACATGTGGACACCACGGTGGCCATGGCAAAACAGCCATTTACCGACTAAAACGACCTGACGCAGCTGTGAATAAACCCTGTGGATAACGCAACCTGAGGGCTATGCACAACCCTGGGTCGAAATCTGTTGATAACTCCGCTGTGGATAACGACCTATTTTATCCACACGTTCTCTCCAGGCCCGAAACAGGCGCAGCACCGGTTTGAAACAGACTTTTGAATCGCTGAAAAGCCTGTTTCACAAGGCCTGCGAGGGGTTATCCACAGAAGGTTATCCACCTAAGCGTTATAAGTTCTTCAGAAAAGCTTTTTATATGTCTCTTCTTTTTTTCATGTTGAACGTGATCTCACTGCTCAATCAAGCCGACGCTGGCCCACCGCGGGCTGCCACTCATCCCGCCGTACATAAGGAAAGGCTGGTTGGAAATTGACCTACGGGCTTGCTTTCTCTAGAATCGCCGGTCTCTTAAAAGGGGGCCATCCCGGCCCGTCGTCGACAAACCCAGGTAACACGCCATGAAACGTACTTTCCAACCAAGCACCATCAAGCGCGCGCGCACTCACGGTTTCCGTGCTCGTATGGCTACCAAGAACGGCCGCGCCGTACTGTCGCGTCGTCGTGCCAAAGGCCGTAAGCGTCTGGCCATTTGATTTTTCGGCACAGGTGGTGAGTCAGGACTTCAGTCGGGAAAAGCGACTGCTTACACCCCGGCATTTCAAAGCGGTCTTCGACTCCCCAACCGGCAAGGTTCCAGGGAAAAACCTGCTGATCCTTGCTCGCGAGAACGGGCTGGATCACCCGCGCCTTGGCCTGGTGATCGGCAAGAAGAGCGTCAAGCTCGCCGTTCAACGCAACCGCCTCAAGCGCTTGATGCGCGATTCCTTTCGTCTTAACCAGCAAACGCTTGCCGGCCTGGACATCGTGATCGTCGCGCGCAAGGGATTGGGTGAAGTGGAAAACCCGGAATTGCACCAACACTTTGGCAAGCTCTGGAAACGCCTGGCGCGCAGCCGACCGGCACCAGCAGCCACCGCCAATTCCGTAGGGGTAGACAGCCAAGATGCGTAAACTGGCACTCGTTCCGATCCAGTTTTACCGTTATGCCATTAGTCCTCTGATGGCCAGCCACTGTCGTTTCTTCCCCAGCTGCTCCTGTTATGCCTATGAAGCCATCGAAAACCACGGCCTCTGGCGTGGTGGGTGGCTAGCCGTTCGTCGCCTGGGGCGTTGTCATCCGTGGAACGACGGCGGTTTCGATCCCGTTCCTCCCGCTCCTTCCTCCCGAACTTCTTCGATAGCCGAGTAATCATGGATATTAAACGCACGATCCTGATCGTCGCCCTGGCAATCGTGTCCTACGTCATGGTCCTCAAGTGGAACCAGGACTACGGCCAGGCTGCCCTGCCGACTCAGAATACTGCTGCCAGCACTGCCAACCCGGGCTTGCCTGACGGTGTACCGGCGGGTAACGCCGGCGCCAGCGCCGATGTGCCTAGTGCCAACGCCGAGACCAGCCAGGCCGAGCTCGCACCGGTCGCTGTCAGCAAGGACCTGATCCGGGTCAAGACCGACGTCCTGAACCTGGCTATCGATCCGGTCGGTGGTGACATCGTCCAGCTGAACCTGCCGAAGTACCCGCGCCGTCAGGATCACCCGGACATTCCGTTCCAGCTGTTCGACAACGGTGGCGAACGCGTCTACCTGGCACAAAGCGGCCTGACAGGCGCCAACGGCCCTGATGCACGTTCGGCCGGTCGCCCACTCTATGCGGCCGAGCAGAAGAGCTATCAGCTGGCCGACGGCCAGGAGCAACTGGTCGTCGACCTGAAGTTCAGCGACAACGGCGTCAACTACATCAAACGCTTCAGCTTCAAGCGCGGTGAATACGACCTCACTGTCAGCTACCTGATCGACAACCAGAGCAGCCAGGCCTGGAGCGGCAACATGTTTGCCCAGCTCAAGCGTGATGCCAGCTCCGATCCATCGTCGAGCACCGCTACCGGTACCGCCACCTACCTGGGCGCAGCCCTGTGGACACCTTCCGAGCCCTACAAAAAAGTCTCGATGAAGGACATCGACAAAGGTAGTTTGAAAGAAAATGTGTCTGGAGGCTGGGTCGCCTGGCTGCAGCACTACTTCGTAACCGCGTGGATCCCTGCCAAGTCGGACAACAACGTCGTCCAGACCCGCAAGGACAGCCAGGGCAACTACATCATCGGCTACACCGGCCCGGCACTCAGCGTGCCTGCGGGCGGCAAGGCCGAAACCAGTGCCATGTTGTATGCCGGTCCGAAGATCCAGTCCAAGCTCAAGGAGTTGTCCCCAGGCCTGGAACTGACGGTGGACTACGGCTTCCTGTGGTTCATTGCCCAGCCGATTTTCTGGTTGCTGCAACATATCCACAGCCTGCTGGGCAACTGGGGCTGGTCGATCATCGTGCTGACCATGCTGATCAAAGGCCTGTTCTTCCCGTTGTCGGCTGCCAGCTACCGTTCCATGGCGCGCATGCGTGCCGTTTCGCCCAAGCTGGCCGCGCTGAAAGAACGCTTCGGTGACGATCGCCAGAAGATGTCCCAGGCGATGATGGAGCTGTACAAGAAAGAGAAGATCAACCCGCTGGGCGGCTGCTTGCCGATCCTGGTGCAGATGCCGGTATTCCTGGCCCTGTACTGGGTGCTGCTGGAAAGCGTCGAGATGCGCCAGGCCCCCTGGATGCTGTGGATTACCGACCTGTCGATCAAGGATCCGTTCTTCATCCTGCCGATCATCATGGGCGCCACCATGTTCATCCAGCAGCGTCTGAACCCGACCCCGCCGGACCCGATGCAGGCCAAGGTGATGAAAATGATGCCGATCATCTTCACCTTCTTCTTCCTGTGGTTCCCGGCTGGCCTGGTGCTGTACTGGGTTGTGAACAACTGCCTGTCCATCACTCAGCAGTGGTACATCACCCGCAGCATCGAAGCAGCCAGCAAAAAAGCTGCTGCCTGACGGGCTACTGCGCTAGCCTGTGAATAAAAACGCCCCCCAGTGGGGCGTTTTTGCTATCTGTCGTTTTTGTCGTAGAGGCTTTCGAGCATGAATACTGTGCGTGAAACCATCGTCGCCATTGCCACCGCCCAAGGGCGCGGTGGGGTGGGCATCGTCAGGCTGTCAGGGCCTCTGGCAGGCAGGGCCGGCGAATGGATCACCGGCCGTCACCTGACCCCGCGCCACGCCCATTACGGCGCGTTTAGAGGTGAGGATGGGCTGGTGCTGGACGAAGGCATTGCCTTGTTCTTTCCGGGCCCTAACTCGTTCACCGGCGAGGACGTGCTGGAGCTGCAGGGCCACGGTGGCCCGGTGGTGCTGGATATGTTGCTGCAGCGTTGCGTACAACTGGGTTGCCGTCTGGCCCGGCCAGGGGAATTCAGCGAACGCGCATTTCTCAATGACAAACTGGACCTGGCGCAGGCAGAGGCGATCGCCGACCTGATCGAGGCCAGTTCCAGCCAGGCCGCGCGCAACGCCCTGCGGTCGCTTCAAGGGGAATTCTCGAAACGTGTCCACAGCCTGACCGAAGCCCTGATTGCATTGCGCATCTACGTGGAGGCTGCAATCGACTTCCCTGAGGAAGAGATTGATTTCCTTGCCGATGGCCACGTGCTGTCGATGCTGGATACTGTGCGAGCAACGTTATCCACAGTCCAGCGCGAAGCCGGCCAGGGCGCCTTGCTACGCGATGGCATGACCGTGGTAATTGCGGGTCGGCCCAACGCCGGCAAATCGAGCCTGCTAAACCAGCTGGCGGGGCGTGAAGCGGCAATCGTCACTGATATCGCCGGCACCACCCGGGACATCCTGCGTGAACATATCCACATCGACGGGATGCCCCTCCATGTAGTGGATACCGCAGGGTTGCGCGCTACCGATGACCATGTAGAAAAAATTGGTGTTGAACGCGCGCTCAAGGCCATTGGCGAGGCGGACCGTGTGCTGTTGGTGGTGGACTCCACGGCGCCTGAAGCCAGTGACCCCTTCGCCCTGTGGCCGGAGTTTCTCGACCAGCGGCCTGACCCGTCCAAGGTCACACTCATCCGCAACAAGGCAGACCTGAGTGGTGAACGTATTGCGCTTGAGCAGAGTACGGATGGCCACGTCACCCTCACCCTCAGTGCCAAAGGTAACGATGCCGGCCTGCAGTTGCTGCGTGATCACCTCAAGGCCTGCATGGGGTACGAGCAAACCGCCGAAAGCGGCTTTAGCGCACGCCGGCGACACCTTGATGCATTGCGCCAGGCCAGTGAGCACCTGGAGCATGGGCGGGCACAACTGACACTGGCGGGTGCCGGTGAGTTGTTGGCCGAAGACCTGCGCCAGGCGCAGCAAGCGTTGGGCGAGATCACAGGTGCCTTCAGTTCGGACGACCTGTTGGGCCGAATTTTCTCGAGCTTTTGCATCGGCAAGTAGTTCACCGCAGCCTCGGGCACAGCCGCTCCACATGGAGCGGCTTTTTTTTGCGCTTTTTTTGGCCGGCTCGGGCTTTATTGGGTATCAGGAGCCCTGTGGAAAACCCTCAATGAGCTCAGTTGATAAGCAGGCGTTTTTGTTGAGGGTAAACTGCCCTGTGGGTAAACAGACCTTTTATGCACAGGCTAAAACCGCTTATCCATAGCCCTCATGGGTACTAAGCCACAGGGTTTAATTTCTCTGTACATGGCTATTTGAAAGGCGTGCAGAACCTTATCCACAGATAAGGCTGTGCATAAGAATAAACATAAAAACAAAGCTTTTATAAATTTCTCTTCTTTGATTTCTGTTGTCTGCCATTCATCCACAGACTGGTCAAAATTTGCTCAGGCGGTTCCTTTAAGGGGGGTGAAGTCCCTATACTTGTCGGCTTACCTTCTCTATTCGCAAAAACAGGCACGAGGTGCGTGGTGGATTTCCCTTCCCGTTTTGAAGTGATCGTCATCGGCGGCGGCCATGCCGGTACCGAGGCTGCGCTTGCGTCTGCACGCATGGGTGTAAAAACCCTGCTGCTGACCCACAACGTGGAAACCCTCGGTCACATGAGCTGCAACCCCGCTATTGGCGGTATTGGCAAGAGCCATCTGGTCAAAGAGATCGATGCCCTGGGCGGCGCCATGGCCCTGGCTACCGACAAGAGCGGTATCCAGTTCCGTGTGCTGAACAACCGCAAAGGCCCAGCCGTTCGGGCAACCCGGGCACAGGCAGACCGCGCCATCTACAAGGCAGTGGTCCGCGAGATCCTGGAAAACCAGCCGAACCTGTGGATATTCCAGCAGTCCTGCGATGACCTGATCGTCGAGCAGGACGAGGTCAAGGGTGTGGTCACCCAGATGGGCCTGCGTTTCTTCGCCGATGCCGTGGTACTGACGACTGGCACGTTCCTCGGCGGGCTGATCCATATCGGCATGCAAAACCATTCCGGCGGTCGCGCCGGTGACCCACCCTCGATCGCCCTGGCACACCGCATGCGTGAACTCCCGCTGCGGGTGGGGCGCCTGAAAACCGGTACCCCGCCGCGTATCGATGGCCGCTCCGTGGACTTTTCGGTGATGACCGAGCAGCCCGGCGATACCCCGATTCCGGTGATGTCGTTCATGGGCAATGCGGGCATGCACCCGCGCCAGGTCAGTTGCTGGATCACCCACACAAATGCGCGGACCCACGACATCATCGCTTCCAACCTCGACCGCTCGCCCATGTATTCAGGGGTTATCGAGGGGGTTGGGCCGCGCTACTGCCCGTCGATCGAAGACAAGATCCACCGCTTCGCCGACAAGGAAAGCCATCAGGTATTCATCGAGCCGGAAGGCCTGAACACCCATGAGCTTTACCCAAACGGCATCTCCACTTCGCTGCCGTTTGACGTGCAGCTGGAGCTGGTACGGTCGATTCGGGGTATGGAAAATGCCCACATCGTTCGCCCCGGTTACGCCATCGAGTACGACTATTTCGACCCACGCGATCTGAAGTACAGCCTTGAAACCAAGGTTATCGGCGGTTTGTTCTTCGCCGGCCAGATCAACGGCACCACGGGTTACGAGGAAGCCGGCGCCCAGGGCCTGCTGGCCGGGACCAACGCCGCACTGCGTGCCCAGGGCCGCGACAGCTGGTGCCCGCGGCGCGACGAGGCGTACATCGGTGTGCTGGTCGACGACCTGATTACCCTGGGTACCCAGGAGCCGTACCGCATGTTCACCTCCCGTGCCGAGTACCGCCTGATTCTGCGCGAAGACAACGCCGACCTGCGGCTTACCGAAAAAGGCCGCGAACTGGGCCTGATCGATGACCAGCGCTGGGCAGCGTTCTGCACCAAGCGCGACGGTATCGAGCGTGAAGAGCAGCGCCTGAAAACCACCTGGGTGCGGCCGAATACGGAACAAGGCCAGGCCATTGTGGATAAGTTCGGCACGCCGCTCAGCCATGAATACAGCCTGCTCAACCTGCTGGCGCGCCCTGAAATCGACTACGCCGGGCTGATTGAGGCCACCAACGGTGAGCCGATTGACCCACAGGTTGCCGAACAGGTGGAAATCCGCACCAAGTACGCCGGGTACATCGACCGCCAGCAGGACGAGATCGCTCGCCTGCGGGCCAGCGAGGACACGCGCCTGCCTGTGGATATCGACTACTCGAGCATTTCTGGCTTGTCCAAGGAGATTCAGGGCAAGCTGGGCCAGACGCGCCCCGAAACCCTGGGCCAGGCTTCGCGCATCCCCGGTGTTACACCGGCCGCGATCTCCCTGTTGCTCATTCACCTGAAAAAACGCGGCGCCGGCCGCGAGTTGGAGCAAAGCGCTTGAGTGCCCTGGTCACCCCGCAACATGCCGAAGAGTTGTCCACAGGTGCCCGCGAACTGGGGGTGCCACTGAGCCCGGAGCAACACGACAAGCTGCTTGGCTACCTTGCTCTGTTGATCAAATGGAACAAAGCCTACAACCTCACCGCGGTGCGCGACCCCGACGAGATGGTTTCGCGCCACTTGCTCGACAGCCTCAGCGTGATGCCGTTTATCCACAGCGAACGCCATGAATGGCTGGACGTGGGCAGCGGCGGTGGCATGCCTGGGGTGCCATTGGCTATTCTGCATCCGCACAAGCGTGTGACGGTGCTGGATGCCAATGGCAAGAAAACGCGCTTTCTGACCCAGGTGAAAATGGAGCTCAAGCTGGACAACCTCACGGTTATCCACAGCCGCGTGGAGGCGTTCGAGCCTGCACGTCCGTTCGATGGCATCGTCTCCCGTGCGTTCAGCAGCATGGAGAACTTCACCAACTGGACCCGCCACCTGGGCGACACCGGGACGCAATGGCTTGCAATGAAGGGGCTGCATCCTGCCGATGAACTGGTAGCATTGCCCGCAGACTTCACAGTGGAAAGCGAGCAGGCCCTGACCGTTCCGGGTTGCCAGGGCCAGCGCCATCTGCTGATACTGCGCCGCAAGGCTTGACTGGGAACACACGCAACAATGGCTAAGGTATTCGCAATCGCGAACCAGAAAGGTGGTGTAGGCAAGACCACCACCTGTATCAATCTCGCGGCCTCGCTGGCTGCGACCAAGCGCCGTGTGCTGCTGATCGACCTCGATCCGCAGGGCAACGCCACCATGGGCAGCGGGGTGGACAAGCACGAGCTCGAGCACTCGGTGTACGACCTGCTGATCGGCGAATGTGACCTGGCCCAGGCCATGCACTATTCCGAGCATGGTGGTTTCCAGTTGCTGCCGGCCAACCGTGACCTGACCGCAGCCGAAGTGGTGCTGCTGGAGATGCAGGTCAAGGAGAGCCGCCTGCGCAATGCACTGGCGCCCATCCGCGACAATTACGATTTCATTCTGATCGACTGCCCGCCGTCGCTGTCGATGCTCACGCTCAACGCCCTGGTTGCGTCCGATGGCGTGATCATCCCCATGCAGTGCGAGTACTACGCGCTGGAAGGCCTGAGCGACCTTGTGGATAACATCAAGCGCATCGCTGCACGGCTGAACCCCGAGCTCAAGATCGAGGGCCTGTTGCGGACCATGTACGACCCGCGCCTCAGCCTGAACAACGATGTTTCTGCGCAGCTGAAGGAGCACTTTGGCCAGCAGCTGTACGACACCGTGATCCCACGCAACATCCGCCTGGCCGAAGCGCCCAGTTTCGGCATGCCGGCGCTGGCCTACGACAAGCAATCGCGTGGCGCGCTGGCCTACCTGGCCCTGGCTGGCGAACTGGTTCGCCGTCAGCGTCGTCAAACCCGCACTGCACAAACAACTTAAGGAATCCGCATGGCCGTCAAGAAACGAGGTCTCGGACGTGGGTTGGATGCGCTGCTCAGCGGTCCTTCCGTCAGCGCGCTCGAAGAGCAGGCTGTAAAGATCGACCAGAAGGAACTGCAACACCTGCCCGTGGAGTTGATTCAGCGGGGCAAGTACCAGCCGCGCCGCGACATGGATCCACAGGCGCTCGAGGAACTCGCCCATTCGATACGCAGCCACGGGGTGATGCAGCCCATTGTGGTGCGGCCGATCGGCGACAACCGCTACGAAATCATTGCCGGTGAGCGCCGCTGGCGCGCCAGCCAGCAGGCCGGCCTGGACACCATCCCTGCCATGGTCCGCGAGGTGCCCGACGAAACCGCCATCGCCATGGCGCTGATCGAGAACATCCAGCGCGAGGACCTTAACCCGCTGGAGGAGGCACTCGCCTTGCAGCGCCTGCAGCAGGAGTTCGAGCTGACCCAGCAACAGGTGGCCGACGCCGTGGGCAAGTCGCGGGTGACGGTGGCCAACCTGCTGCGCCTGATTACCTTGCCCGATGCGATCAAGACCATGCTCGCCCACGGTGATCTGGAAATGGGCCACGCGCGTGCCCTGCTCGGCCTGGAAGAGCATCGCCAGGAGGAGGGGGCGCGTCATGTTGTCGCACGTGGGCTGACCGTGCGCCAAACCGAGGCGCTGGTGCGTCAGTGGCTGAGTGACAAACCTGATCCGGTAGAACCGGGCAAACCTGATCCGGACATCGCACGCCTTGAACAGCGGCTGGCAGAGCGGCTGGGCTCTGCGGTGCAGATTCGCCATGGCAACAAGGGCAAGGGGCAGCTGGTCATTCGTTATAACTCGCTGGACGAGTTGCAGGGCGTGCTTGCTCACATCCGCTGAAACAATTCCCGTTGTAGCGTGCGGCCGTAAATCACTACGAAGAGTTGAATAGGGGTTAATCCACCCCTATACTCTGCGCGCATTTTGTCGGCACAAATTATGCCAAGTCATAGCTGACGGGTTGGTCGACTTTCGGGGAGCAGTTGTGATGGAAATACGCACGCCAAACCGCTTGCCTTTCCATCGCTGGGCGGTTTTTCCGGTACTGCTGGCTCAATTTGTTGTCCTGCTGCTGGCAGCCTTGGTGTTGTGGCAGTGGGGAGGGGCGGTCAGCGGTTATTCGGGCCTTTGTGGAGGCCTGATCGCGTGGCTACCCAATGTGTATTTCGCCTGGAAGGCTTTTCGCTTCAGCGGGGCACGGGCAGCACAAGCCATCGTCAAGTCGTTTTACGCGGGCGAGGCAGGCAAGATGATTTTAACGGCAGTGCTGTTTGCACTGACCTTTGCAGGAGTGAAGCCATTGGCGCCGTTAGCAGTATTCGGCGTCTTCGTGCTGACCCTTTTGGTCAGCTGGTTCGCGCCCCTGCTGATGAATAAAAGACTTTCGAGACCTTAGGGCGTTTGAGGCAACCATGGCAGCAGAAACCGCTTCGGGCTATATCCAGCACCACTTGCAGAACCTGACCTACGGTCAACTACCAGACGGCAGCTGGGGCTTCGCCCATTCGGCTGCAGAAGCCAAGGCAATGGGCTTCTGGGCGTTCCACCTGGACACCCTGGGTTGGTCCGTCGCGCTGGGTCTGATCTTCCTGTTCATCTTCCGCATGGCGGCCAAGAAGGCGACTTCCGGCCAACCCGGCGGCCTGCAGAACTTCGTGGAAGTGATGGTGGACTTCGTCAACGGCAGCGTGAAGGACTCCTTCCATGGCCGTAGCCCGGTGATCGCCCCGCTGGCGCTGACCATCTTCGTCTGGGTGTTCCTGATGAACGCCGTCGACCTGGTACCGGTCGACTGGATTCCTCAGCTGGCCATCCTGATTTCCGGTGACCCGCACATTCCGTTCCGTGCCGTGTCCACTACCGACCCGAACGCGACCCTGGCCATGGCCTTCTGCGTGTTCGCCCTGATCATCTTCTACAGCATCAAGGTCAAGGGCCTGGGCGGCTTCATTGGTGAGCTGACCCTGCACCCGTTCGGCAGCAAGAACATCTTCGTGCAGATCCTGCTGATCCCGGTGAACTTCCTGCTGGAATTCGTCACCCTGATCGCCAAGCCAATCTCTCTGGCCCTGCGACTGTTCGGTAACATGTACGCCGGCGAACTGGTGTTCATCCTGATCGCGGTCATGTTCGGCTCGGGCCTGCTGTGGCTCAGCGGCCTCGGCATCGTGCTGCAATGGGCGTGGGCTGTGTTCCACATCCTGATCATCACCCTGCAAGCCTTCATCTTCATGATGCTCACCATCGTCTACCTGTCGATGGCGCACGAAGATAACCATTAAGACCGCCTGGCGTGTCTGATAGCCTTCCCCGCTCGTTTGGGGGGAGGGCTTAAAAAGTCCGCAAGGGCATGCTGTACCAAACGATTTGTTTTACCGCTTCAAACTAAAAACCTAACCAATACGACGTAAAAGTCGGGAGGAAAGATGGAAACTGTAGTTGGTCTGACCGCTATCGCTGTTGCTCTGCTGATCGGCCTGGGTGCTCTGGGTACCGCCATTGGTTTCGGCCTGCTGGGCGGCAAGTTCCTGGAAGGCGCTGCTCGTCAGCCTGAAATGGTTCCGATGCTGCAGGTCAAAATGTTCATCGTTGCCGGTCTGCTCGACGCCGTCACCATGATCGGTGTGGGTATCGCTCTGTTCTTCACCTTCGCGAATCCGTTCGTTGGTCAGATCGCCGGCTAATCACTCGTCTTCACGAGTTGATGGCTGTATGAATTAAGACCGAGCGAGGTGTTGGCGTGAACATTAATGCAACCCTGATTGGCCAATCCGTTGCTTTTCTGATTTTTGTACTCTTCTGCATGAAGTACGTATGGCCTCCGGTCATCACTGCTCTGCAAGAGCGCCAAAAGAAGATTGCCGACGGCTTGGACGCTGCCAACCGCGCAGCTCGTGACCTGGAGCTGGCCCAAGAAAAAGCGGGTCAGCAACTGCGCGACGCTAAAGCACAGGCAGCCGAAATCATTGAGCAAAGCAAGAAACGCGCTGCTCAGCTTGTCGAGGAAGCCCGTGATCAGGCCCGCGTCGAAGCTGACCGTGTGAAGGCTCAGGCTCTGGCCGAGATCGAACAGGAACTGAACAGCGCTAAAGACGCCCTGCGTGCCCAAGTGGGTGCCCTGGCCGTTGGCGGTGCTGAAAAGATCCTTGGCGCCACAATCGATCAAAACGCGCATGCGGAGCTGGTTAACAAACTGGCCGCTGAAATTTAAGCGAGGGCGATCATGGCAGAACTGACCACGTTGGCCCGACCTTACGCTAAGGCTGCCTTTGAGCATGCCCAGGCCCATCAGCAACTGGCCAATTGGTCAGCCATGCTCGGCCTGGCTGCTGCGGTGTCGCAAGACGACACCATGCAGCGCCTGCTCAAGGCCCCGCGACTGACGAGCGCAGAAAAGGCCGCCACGTTCATTGACGTGTGCGGTGACAAGTTCAATGCACAGGCACAGAATTTCATTCATGTTGCCGCGGAAAACGACCGTCTCCTGCTTCTGCCGGAGATTGCCGCTCTGTTCGACCTGTACAAGGCCGAGCAAGAGAAATCCGTGGACGTGGAAGTCACCAGTGCCTTCGCGTTGAACCAAGAACAGCAAGACAAACTCGCCAAGGTTCTCAGTGCACGGTTAGGCCAGGAAGTGCGCCTGCACGCGTCGGAGGATGCCAGCCTGATTGGCGGCGTCGTCATCCGCGCCGGTGACCTGGTAATCGATGGCTCTGTTCGCGGCAAAATCGCGAAACTGGCCGAAGCATTGAAATCTTGAGTTTGAAGGGGCAGCAGAGCAATGCAGCAACTCAATCCTTCCGAAATTAGTGAAATCATCAAGGGCCGCATCGACAACCTCGATGTGAGCTCCCAAGCCCGTAACGAAGGTACCGTCGTTTCGGTTTCCGACGGTATCGTGCGGATCCACGGTCTGGCCGACGTCATGTACGGCGAAATGATCGAGTTCCCTGGCGGCGTCTACGGTATGGCACTGAACCTGGAGCAAGACTCCGTGGGTGCAGTGATCCTGGGTGCCTATGACACCCTCGCCGAAGGCATGAGCGCCAAGTGCACCGGCCGCATCCTGGAAGTTCCGGTTGGTAAGGAACTGCTGGGTCGCGTCGTCGACGCACTGGGTAACCCGATCGACGGCAAAGGCCCGCTGGGCAACACCGAGACCGACGCGGTCGAGAAAGTTGCTCCAGGCGTGATCTGGCGTAAGTCGGTAGACCAGCCTGTACAGACTGGCTACAAGTCCGTCGACGCCATGATCCCTGTCGGCCGTGGTCAGCGTGAGCTGATCATCGGTGACCGTCAGATCGGCAAGACTGCCATGGCCATCGACGCCATCATCAACCAGAAAGACTCCGGTATTTTCTGTGTTTATGTGGCTGTCGGCCAGAAGCGTTCGACCGTTGCCAACATCGTTCGCAAGCTGGAAGAAAACGACGCACTGAAAAACACCATCGTGGTGGTTGCCAGCGCCTCGGAATCCGCCGCACTGCAATTCCTGGCGCCTTACGCCGGTTGCACCATGGGCGAATTCTTCCGTGACCGCGGCGAAGACGCACTGATCGTTTACGATGACCTGTCCAAGCAAGCCGTTGCTTACCGTCAGATCTCCCTGCTGCTGCGCCGTCCACCAGGACGTGAAGCGTACCCAGGCGACGTGTTCTATCTCCACTCCCGTCTGCTGGAGCGTGCATCGCGCGTTTCGGAAGAGTACGTCGAGAAGTTCACCAATGGCGCAGTGACTGGCAAAACCGGTTCCCTGACCGCTCTGCCGATCATCGAAACCCAGGCTGGCGACGTTTCCGCGTTCGTTCCGACCAACGTGATTTCCATCACCGACGGTCAGATCTTCCTGGAGTCGGCCATGTTCAACTCGGGCATCCGCCCTGCAGTGAACGCCGGTGTTTCGGTATCCCGCGTAGGTGGTGCCGCTCAGACCAAGATCATCAAGAAACTGTCCGGTGGTATCCGTACCGCTCTGGCTCAGTACCGTGAGCTGGCTGCATTCGCCCAGTTCGCTTCCGATCTGGACGAAGCGACCCGCAAGCAGCTGGAGCATGGTCAGCGCGTAACCGAGCTGATGAAGCAGAAGCAGTACGCACCGATGTCCATCGCGGACATGGCGCTGTCGCTGTACGCCGCTGAGCGTGGTTTCCTGACTGACGTAGAAGTCTCCAAGGTCGGCAGCTTCGAGCAAGCGCTGATCGCCTTCTTCAACCGTGATCACGCTGAACTGATGGCGAAGATCAACGTGAAGGGTGACTTCAACGACGAAATCGACGCAGGCCTGAAAGCCGGTATCGAGAAGTTCAAGGCCACCCAGACCTGGTAAGCCGCAGCGGGGGCTCAGGCCCCCGCTTGCTAACCTGATAGGTGATACATGGCAGGCGCAAAAGAGATTCGCAGTAAGATTGCGAGCATCAAAAGCACGCAAAAAATTACCAGCGCCATGGAGAAAGTGGCGGTCAGCAAAATGCGTAAGGCACAAATGCGCATGGCTGCTAGCCGTCCTTACGCGGAGCGTATCCGCCAGGTGATCGGTCATCTGGCCAACGCCAACCCGGAATACCGCCACCCGTTCATGATCGAGCGCCCTGTAAAGCGCGTTGGTTATATCGTGGTGAGCAGTGACCGTGGTTTGTGCGGTGGCTTGAATACCAACCTGTTCAAGGCCTTGGTCAAGGACATGAACGTAAACCGCGAACAGGGCGTGGAAATCGACCTGTGCGTGATCGGCAGCAAGGGTGCGACTTTCTTCCGCATCTTTGGCGGCAACGTTGTAGCCGCGATCAGCCACCTGGGCGAAGAGCCATCGATCAATGACCTGATCGGCTCCGTCAAAGTGATGCTGGACGCCTACCTGGACGGCCGTATCGATCGCCTTTCGGTGGTTTCGAACAAGTTCATCAACACCATGACCCAGAAGCCAACGGTCGAGCAATTGGTACCGTTGGTGGCAACCCCGGATCAGGATCTCAAGCACCACTGGGATTACCTGTACGAACCCGACGCAAAAGAGCTGCTGGACGGCTTGATGGTGCGTTATGTGGAGTCGCAGGTGTACCAGGCGGTGGTCGAGAACAACGCTGCTGAACAAGCGGCCCGGATGATCGCCATGAAAAACGCCACAGACAACGCCGGTGATTTGATCAAAGAGCTTCAGTTGATCTACAACAAGGCGCGTCAGGCTGCGATCACCCAGGAGATCTCGGAAATCGTCGGCGGCGCTGCCGCGGTTTAACGGTTCACATATTCAGAGGATCCAGCTATGAGTAGCGGACGTATCGTTCAAATCATCGGCGCCGTCATCGACGTGGAATTCCCACGTGACGTCGTGCCGAGTGTTTACAACGCGCTGAAAGTACAAGGCGCGGAAACCACCCTGGAAGTTCAGCAGCAGCTGGGCGACGGCGTGGTTCGTACCATTGCGATGGGCTCGACCGAAGGTCTGAAGCGCGGTCTGGGCGTTGTCGATACCGGCGCGGCCATTTCGGTTCCAGTCGGCAAGGCCACCCTGGGCCGTATCATGGACGTCCTGGGTAACCCAATCGACGAAGCCGGCCCGATCGGCGAAGAAGAGCGTCGCGGTATCCACCAGCCAGCGCCTTCGTTCGCTGACCAGGCGGGCGGCAACGACCTGCTGGAAACCGGCATCAAGGTTATCGACCTAGTTTGCCCGTTCGCCAAGGGTGGTAAGGTTGGTCTGTTCGGTGGTGCCGGTGTCGGCAAGACCGTAAACATGATGGAACTGATCCGTAACATCGCCATGGAACACAGCGGTTATTCCGTGTTCGCTGGTGTGGGTGAGCGTACTCGTGAGGGTAACGACTTCTACCACGAGATGAAGGACTCCAACGTTCTCGACAAAGTAGCCTTGGTCTACGGTCAGATGAACGAGCCACCAGGAAACCGTCTGCGCGTAGCGCTGACCGGCCTGACCATGGCTGAGAAGTTCCGTGACGAGGGTAACGACGTTCTGCTGTTCGTCGACAACATCTACCGTTACACCCTGGCCGGTACCGAAGTATCCGCACTGCTGGGCCGTATGCCTTCTGCAGTAGGTTACCAGCCGACCCTGGCTGAAGAGATGGGCGTTCTGCAAGAGCGCATCACCTCCACCAAGGAAGGTTCGATTACCTCCGTTCAGGCCGTCTACGTACCTGCGGACGACTTGACCGACCCATCGCCGGCGACCACCTTCGCCCACTTGGACGCCACCGTCGTTCTGTCCCGTGACATCGCCTCCCTGGGTATCTACCCAGCGGTCGACCCACTGGACTCGACTTCGCGCCAGCTGGACCCGAACGTGATCGGCAACGAGCACTACGACACCGCGCGTGGCGTTCAGTATGTTCTGCAGCGCTACAAAGAGCTGAAGGACATCATCGCGATCCTGGGTATGGACGAGCTGTCCGAGACCGACAAGCAACTGGTAGCCCGCGCTCGTAAGATCCAGCGCTTCCTGTCGCAGCCGTTCTTCGTAGCCGAAGTCTTCACCGGTTCGCCAGGCAAGTACGTTTCCCTGAAAGACACCATCGCTGGCTTCAGCGGCATCCTCAAAGGTGACTACGACCACCTGCCAGAACAAGCGTTCTACATGGTCGGCAGCATCGACGAAGCGATCGAGAAAGCCAAGAAACTGTAATTCCTGCGCCCCGCAAGGGGCGCTATCAGGTTGAGGCAAGCAGATGGCTATGACAGTCCATTGCGATATCGTCAGCGCGGAAGGAGAGATCTTCTCCGGTCTGGTCGAGATGGTGGTTGCGCACGGTAACCTGGGTGATCTTGGTATCGCTCCAGGCCACGCGCCGCTGATCACCAATCTGAAGCCAGGTCCGATCACGCTGACCAGGCAGGGTGGCGCCCAAGAGGTGTTCTACATCTCTGGTGGTTTCCTCGAGGTTCAGCCGAACATGGTCAAGGTGCTTGCCGATACCGTGCAACGTGCTGCAGACCTGGATGAAGCGCAGGCTCAGGAAGCCCTCAAGGCTGCCGAGAACGCCCTGAATCTGAAAGGCGCGGACTTCGACTACGGTGCCGCCGCCGCACGTCTGGCCGAGGCCGCAGCGCAGCTGCGTACCGTCCAGCAAATGCGCAGAGGCAAGTAATCGGCCCACGCTGATCACTGCTGTTGCGATTGAGTAAAAGGGTAGCCTCGGCTACCCTTTTTCTTTTTCCGAATTCCCCTCCGGTCATTTCACTGACCGCCCAGGATTGGTAGCCAGTCAATGTCACTCGATATCGTTATTCTCGCCGCCGGCCAAGGCACCCGCATGCGCTCGGCGCTGCCCAAGGTGCTGCACCCGGTAGCCGGCAACTCCATGCTCGGCCATGTTATCCACAGCGCCCGGCAGTTGCAGCCACAGGGCATTCATGTGGTGGTTGGCCATGGCGCCGAGTTGGTGCAGCAACGGCTGGCGAGTGACGACCTGAACTTCGTCATGCAGGACAAGCAGCTGGGCACTGGCCATGCACTGGCGCAGGCGCTGCCGGCTCTTACTGCCGATACGGTGCTGGTGCTTTACGGTGATGTGCCACTGATCGAAGTGCAGACCCTGCAACGGCTGCTGGCCAAGGCCAGCGAGCAGCGCCTGGGCCTGCTCACCGTCACCCTGCAGGACCCCACCGGCTATGGCCGGATCGTGCGCAACACTGACGGCAAGGTTACGGCCATCGTGGAGCACAAGGATGCCAGCGACGCGCAGAAGGCCATCAACGAGGGCAACACCGGCATTCTGGCCCTGCCTGCCGCACGTTTGGCCGACTGGATGGGCCGGTTGTCCAACAACAACGCCCAAGGCGAGTACTACCTCACCGACGTGATCGCCATGGCCGTGGCCGATGGCCTGGAGGTGGCCACCGAGCAGCCGCACGACCCCATGGAAGTGCAGGGCGCCAACGACCGCCGCCAGCTGGCAGAGCTTGAGCGTCACTACCAGTTGCGAGAAGGCCGTCGGCTCATGGCCCAAGGGGTCACCCTGCGTGATCCGGCGCGCTTCGATGTGCGCGGTGAAGTGACCGTGGGCCGGGATGTGCTGATCGACATCAACGTCGTTCTTGAAGGCAAGGTGGTCATCGAGGATGACGTGCAGATTGGCCCGAACTGCGTGATCAAGGACAGCACCTTGCGCAAGGGCGTGATCATCAAGGCCAACAGCCACCTGGACGGCGCGGTGATGGGCGAGGGCAGTGACGCTGGCCCGTTCGCCCGTCTGCGCCCAGGCAGTGTGCTGGAGGCCAAGGCCCATGTGGGTAACTTTGTCGAGCTGAAGAACGCCCACCTGGGTGAAGGCGCCAAGGCGGGTCACCTGACCTACCTGGGCGATGCCGAGGTTGGCGCGCGTACCAACATCGGCGCCGGCACCATCACCTGCAACTACGACGGTGCCAACAAGTTCAAGACCGTGATGGGCGAGGACGTATTCATCGGCTCCAACAATTCGCTGGTGGCACCGGTGGAAATCAAAGCCGGCGCAACCACTGCGGCAGGTTCCACCATCAATCAGGCCGTCGAGGCAGGTGAACTGGCCGTGGCACGTGCCCGACAACGCAATATCAGCGGCTGGAAGCGGCCGGAGAAAATCAAAAAGGGCTGAGTTATCCACAGCCTTCTACGGCAAAGCCGATTTATGTGAATAAATCGGCTTTTTTCATTTCTGGGGTGCTGCATTACTTTTTGTCAGGAATTTTTATCCACACCTTGACGAGCGCGCTGGCTTAGGTTTTGATTGCAACCATTATCTTTCGAACCGAAACTTAATAGCCCAATGTCGAAACGAAATACACCTCAGCGTCGGCACAACATCCTGGCTCTGCTCAGCGAGCACGGCGAGGTGACGGTCGATGCCCTTGCCAAGCGTTTCGATACCTCCGAAGTGACCATCCGCAAAGACTTGGCCGCGCTGGAGAGCAACGGCCTGTTGCTGCGTCGTTACGGTGGTGCCGTACCGGTACCGCAGGAGCTGCTGGTGGAACCGGCCCAGCCGGTATCTGCCTACAAGCGGGCAATTGCCCGTGCCGCGGTAGGCCTTATTCGCGAGCATGCACGCATCATCATCGACAGTGGCAGCACCACCGCGGCCATGATCCCTGAACTGGGGCGCCAGCCTGGGCTGGTGGTGATGACCAACTCGCTCAATGTGGCCCGCGCCATCAGCGAAATCGAGCACGAGCCGGTGTTGTTGATGACCGGTGGCACCTGGGACCCCCACTCGGAATCGTTCCAGGGCCAGGTGGCCGAGCAGGTGTTGCGGTCCTACGACTTCGACCAGTTGTTCATCGGTGCCGACGGCATCGACCTGAGCCGTGGCACCACCACGTTCAATGAGCTGCTGGGTTTGAGCCGGGTGATGGCCGAAGTCGCCCGCGAAGTGATCGTGATGGTCGAGTCCGACAAGGTCGGGCGCAAGATCCCCAACCTCGAACTGCCCTGGAGCAGGGTGCACACCCTGATCACAGACGAACGCCTGCCCAGTGAGGCACGCCAACAAATTCAAGCCCGCGGCGTCAACCTGATCTGCGCCGCGATCAGCCAGGAGTAAATAGACATGTGTGGAATCGTGGGTGCAGTCGCCGAGCGCAACATCACCGCCATCCTGATCGAGGGCCTGAAGCGTCTGGAATACCGTGGGTACGACAGTGCAGGCCTGGCCGTGTTGACCCAGGACGGCGAGCTGCAGCGTCGCCGCCGTATTGGCAAGGTCAGTGAGCTGGAAGCTGCTGTGGTGGCCGAGCCGGTTGCCGGGCGCCTGGGCATTGCCCACACCCGTTGGGCTACCCACGGCGCACCTACCGAAGGCAATGCACACCCCCATTTCTCTGGCCATGAAGTGGCTGTGGTGCACAACGGCATCATCGAGAACCACGAAGCGCTGCGCGAAGAGCTCAAGGGGTTGGGCTATGTGTTCGCATCGCAGACCGACACCGAAGTCATCGTCCACCTTATCCACCACACCCTCAAAAGCCTCCCGGACCTGGCCGACGCCCTCAAGGCAGCGGTCAAGCGCCTGCATGGCGCCTATGGCCTGGCGCTGATCAGTACTCACCAACCCGACCGCCTGGTGGCCGCGCGCAGCGGCAGCCCGCTGGTCATCGGCTTGGGCCTGGGTGAAAACTTCCTGGCGTCCGACCAACTGGCCCTGCGCCAGGTCACCGACCGCTTCATGTACCTTGAAGAAGGGGACATCGCCGAAATACGCCGTGACCAGGTGCGCATCTGGGACCAGGGTGGCCGTGAGGTTCAGCGCGAAACCGTGCAGTACCACGAAGGGGCAGAAGCCGCTGATAAAGGCCAGTATCGCCACTTCATGCTCAAGGAAATCCACGAGCAACCACGCGTGGTGCAGCGCACCCTCGAAGGCCGCCTGGGCACTGACCACGTGCTGGTCCAGGCCTTCGGGCCACAGGCGGCCGAGCTGTTCGCCAAGGTGCGCAACGTGCAGATCGTGGCCTGCGGCACCAGCTACCACGCAGGCATGGTTGCCCGTTACTGGCTGGAAAGCCTGGCGGGGATCCCTTGCCAGGTAGAGGTCGCCAGCGAGTTCCGCTACCGCAAGGTGGTGGTGCAGCCCGACACGCTGTTCGTGTCCATCTCCCAGTCCGGTGAAACCGCCGACACCCTCGCGGCCCTGCGCAACGCCAAAGAGCTGGGCTTTCTCGGCAGCCTGGCCATCTGTAACGTCGGCATCAGCTCGCTGGTGCGTGAGTCGGACCTGACCCTGCTGACCCTGGCCGGCCCGGAGATCGGCGTGGCCTCCACCAAGGCCTTCACCACCCAGCTGGTGTCGCTGATGTTGCTGACCCTGGCCCTGGGCCAGGTGCGCGGTACTCTGGCGGCCGGCATAGAGGCCGAGCTGGTCGAAGAACTGCGTCGCCTGCCGGCCCGCCTGGGTGAAGCCCTGGCCATGGACGCTACCGTCGAAAAAATCGCCGAGCTGTTCGCCGACAAGCACCACACGCTATTCCTGGGCCGTGGTGCCCAGTACCCCGTTGCCATGGAAGGGGCACTGAAGCTGAAGGAAATCTCGTACATCCACGCCGAAGCCTACCCGGCCGGCGAGCTGAAACACGGCCCGCTGGCGCTGGTGGACAACGACATGCCGGTGGTTACCGTTGCGCCGAACAACGAACTGCTGGAAAAGCTCAAGTCCAACCTGCAGGAAGTGCGTGCCCGCGGTGGTGAGCTGGTGGTGTTTGCCGACGAGCAGGCCGGGCTGAGCAATGGCGAAGGTACCCATGTGGTTCAGGTGCCGCACATCGCCGATGCCCTGGCGCCGATCCTGTACACCATACCGCTGCAGTTGCTGTCGTATTACGTGGCTGTGCTCAAGGGTACTGATGTGGATCAGCCGCGGAACTTGGCGAAGTCGGTGACGGTGGAGTGATGGGGGGGTTGTTGGGATAAAACGTGGATTCTGAGAATTAAAACTGTCGCTGACGGAGGGAGCCTTAACTGGCTCCCTTCTTCGTAACGCACCTCCTCTCAGCTGTTGCGCTCACCGCACCCCTGTGTCGACGCTCATTCATGCCTCTCCAAATCCAAAACGGTGAATCGGTTGCTTGTCTTAGACCTGCATGACGCAATTGTGGATGTCTTGGCCGGCGATGCTGTGGGGCGGTCTCGCTTTGCATTGGTGCATCCAGGCTTGACCGGCAAAGGCATGGCACCATGCCACCCTAAACACCGGTGCCACGAATGCGTCCTCCAGTGAACCTATTTCAGGAGACGCAGAGTCATGGAAGGTCTATCTCGCCGTCGTCTGGTCGGCCTGGGCGCGGCGCTGCCGTTGCTCGGGCAAGTGAGCTGGGCGGCGCCGGCAGCGGCTGCTGGCGCCGCGGCGCCGGTGCGCCTGAACTACAACGAAAGCCCGTTCGGCCCCAGCGCGGCGGCCCAGGCGGCGATGCATCAGGGGGTCGCCGGCTGTGGCCGCTACCCGTATCCCCTGCAATATCAGCTGATCGAAGTGTTCGCGCGCCAGCAGGGCGTGGACGAGGATCAGGTGCAGGTGTTCTGCGGTTCGAAGCTGGCGTTGCAAAATGCGGTGCATGCTTTCACTGGCCCACGCAGCCTGGTGGTGCCTGAACCCTCCTACGAAGCCCCGACACAGACCGCCGAAGCGCGTGGCGCGACCGTGCACAGCGTGCCGCTGAATGGGCAGCAGGCGCACGATGTCGACGCCATGCTGGCTGCCGACCCGAACCCTGGGCTGATCTACCTGTGCAACCCCAACAACCCCACCGGCAGCGTTACGCCTGCCGCAGACATCGAGCGCCTGTTGCGCAGGGCGCCGGCCGACAGTGTGATAGTGGTCGATGAGGCGTACATCCATTTCAGCGATGTGCCCAGTTGCATCCCGTTGGTCAAAGCCCACGCCAACCTGCTGGTGCTGCGCACGTTCTCCAAGCTGTACGGCATGGCCGGTGCCCGAGTCGGTCTGGCCATCGGCCAGGCGCCTCTGCTGGAGGCGCTGGAGAAGTTCGACGGCTACAACGTGGCCGCTGAGCCAAGTTTGCGTGGCGCGCTGGCCAGCCTTGGGGACGCGACCCTGGTGGCACGGCGCAAGCAGGGTAACCAGCAACTTCGTGACGCCACCGTGGCGCGGCTGACTGGTGCCGGCTGGTGCTGCACGGCGTCGCAGGCCAACTGTTTCATGGTAGATATACGCCGACCCGCCGAGGCAATTGTGGCGGCCCTCAAGGAGCAGAACGTGCTGGTCGGACGGGTGTGGCCGAGCTGGCCGACGTGGATCCGCGTCAGCGTAGGTGATGAGGCGCAGATGCGCCGCTTCGAAGACGCGTTTTTCCACGTGCTCGGCTAAGCGACCATCATCTGCGCTGCCGGGGTCTGCTAGGCAGCGCTGAGCAGCCTCTTCGATGAAGCGCGGGAGTCTTGATCCGGGTGCTCCATCGTTCAGTAGAGCCGTTGCCGCCACTTCGCGTGCGGCAACGGCTTTACCTTCGCGGATACTTCAGTATTTCCAGCTCACGGTCGCCATCAAATTCCGCGGCGCGCCATAGTTCGTAGAGCCTGCCGACTGATACAACGACAACAGGTACTTCCGGTCTGTCACGTTATTCAAGTTCAAACCCAGACTCCAATGCTCATCCACATCGTAACTCGCCATCAGGTCCACCAGCGCATACGCCGCTTGGTTAACCCTGCTGTTGGTATCCAGCTCGGTTCCACTCTGCCACTGAACTCGCGTGCCCACTTTGGCCTTCGGCAGCGCCGGCAGGCGATAGGTCAGGCTCCCGCGCAGTGAATGGGTAGGAATGTATTTGCGAGCATGTTCGCCTTCGTCGTTCTCGATATCCACATAGGTGTAGCCGCCTGACAAATCCAGACCCGTCAGCACTTCACCCGAAACGCCCAACTCCACCCCGCGGCTCTTGAAGTTGGTGCCACGGTACAGGTACTGACCACCCACGATCTCGCCGGTCAGCTCCGCCACGTTGTCCTGCTCGGTCTTGAAAGCCGCCGCCGTCAGCGTCAGGCGATTGTCCAGCAGCAACCCTTTCAGCCCGATTTCCAGGCTTTTGCCATCGAGTGGCTCGACCACACCGCCGCTAGTGCTGCGCACGTACTGCGGTTTGAAGATTTTGGTCCAGCTGGTGTACAGGCTCCATTGTGGCGTCAGGTCGTAGACCAGGCCGGTATAGGGCGTGACCTTGCCGTGCACGCGGGTGTCGTGGGGCGAGCCGTAGCCTGCACCGTCGCCGTCAGCGCTGAGCATGCGTGCGCCGGCTATCCAGTGCAGGTCATCGGCCACGCTGAAGCGTGCGCCGGCGAACAGGCTCTTTTGCCGGTCGGTGAACAGCTGGGTGTTGACGTCGTCGGTGTAGTCGAATGCTGGCTGCACCACGTTACCGGCCAGGGCGTCGGCGAGGCTGGCGGTTATGTAGCCGGCCTGGCTGAAGTAGTGGCCGCGCTCATCATGATGGGTACGGCCGTAGTTTGCGCCCACGGTCAACTCGTGCTCACGCCCCAGAAACGCGAAAGGCCCGGACAGCTTTGCTTCGCCGGTCACCTGATGCTCGGTGCTCGTGGTGCGATTGACATAGGCAAGCACACTGTCCGGCGTGAACGGGATGGCATAGAGCATCTTGGTGTCGGAGTCTTGCTTCATCCCGGTCAAGGTCAGCGTGCTGGTCCAACCGTTATCGAAGGCATGGGTTAGCTCGGCGAATGCGCGCTGCGTGTGTACGTCCCAGTAGGTCCAGGGTTGCCCAACGCTGGAGCTGCGGCTGCCGTAATGGATGCGATTGCCCGCGTAGTCCGCGATTGGCAGGGCGCCCCAGGTGCTGCCGTTGGAATAGCTGTTCTGCTGGGTGAAACCCACCGTCAGGGTGTCGGCGTCGGTCAGGTCGATGGCCAGCAGGCCGGCGGCGACGTTGACCTCGTGGCCGTATTGGTCGAGGTAGGAGTTGCCTTTGTCATGGGATGTGACGAAGCGCCCGCGTACATTGCCGCTTTCGGTTAGCGGGCCGGAGAGGTCCAGGGCCAATCGACGGTTGTCCCAGGAACCGATGCTTGAGTCGACACGGGCCTGAAAAATGTCTGTAGGGCGTTTGCGCACCAGGTTGACCGTAGCCGACGGGTCCCCGGTGCCGCTCATCAGGCCATTGGCGCCGTGTAGCACATCCACCTGTTCGAATTCGGTCATGTCCTGATCGCCGACCAGCACACCGCCGGAGAACGGCAGGCTCATGCCGTCGAACTCGAAGTTCTCAATCTTGAAGCCGCGCGAGGTGAACGCTGTACGGTCGGTCTCGAACTGCTCGACGGTGACCGAAGGCGCGTTACGCAGAGCGTCCTTGACACTGTTGAGCTTGAAGTCGTCGATCTGCTCGCGGGTCACCACCGTGATGGCTTGCGGCGTTTGTTTATCGGTCAGGCCCAGGCGGGTGGTGCTGGAAGCGGCTTCGCCCCGGTAGCTACGCGACGGGCTGATGCTGCCGGCTAGCTGTTGCTGTATTTGTGTAGGGGCCAGCATGACTTGGTTGCCTGCGCTCGAGGCCTGAGTCGGCACCAGGTACAAGGTCACCGCGTCGGTGCGTGAGAAGTTGTAGCCGCTGCCTTGCAGCAACTGGCTCAGGGCTTCTTCGACTGAATACCGGCCCACCACGCGTGGGCTGCGCAGCGTAGCGTCGAGGTTGCCATCGAGCATGATGTTCTGGCCCGACTGCTGGCTGAATTCCAGCAGTGCCTGGCGCAGCGGTTGGGCCGGAATGTCTACTGCCAGCTTTTGCATCGCCGTAGCGGCCGCCGGTGTCTTGGTACCCTGCGCATGCGCCGTACCCACAAGCAGGCTGCATGCCAGTGCCGTGCTCAAAGCGCTGCGCTGCCAGCGGCCATCGGGTCGGAAAAAGGGGGAGTGGTGCAGGGCCATTGCGGGTGTTCCTCGAGTAGGGCGCAGAATGCGAATACCAATCACTCAGGCGAAGACGCATGACCGCGCGCTATTTCTGGAGGCTCGGTGAGTTATTTTTGCGAAGGTGCGATCAGGCCGGGTAGATCAGCGTGACCAGGTCGGTATAACGCTGGGTGCGTATTGCCAGCGCAGTGGTCATGGCGTCAAGCATCTGCTCGGGTTTGTCGAGGTTGAGAATCAGGCTCACCCGCCGCGTTCCCAGTTGCTCATCCATGATGAAGATGCGGCCATGGCGCCAGCGCTGCAATTGCTCGACCACACTGGCCAACGGTTTATCAAAGAACACCAGGCGCCCGCTACGCCAGGCGAGCATCTGTTCCAGCTCAGCGTGCTGGATGGGCCCTGTGTGGTCATCAGTGAAACGCAGCGACAACCCTTCACCAATGTCCGTGCGCTGGTTGGCGGTGACTACACTGGCCGTTTTTCGGCTGACCGCCAAAAGTGCTGACGAGGGGTCGCAGGACAAACAGAACTCGCCGTCAGCGGCCAACACCTGGCCGTAGGGTGTGTTGACCTTGAACTCACCGCTGGCGCTGGGTTGCACGGCAAAATAGGCTTCGCCCTGTAACAGCTCTACCGAGCGCTTGCCGGCGGAGAAATCCAGGTTCAACGCGGTGTTGCCAGCCAACTCCACTGTCGAACCATCGGGCAGCGCGAAGTTACGGCGCTCGCCAATGCCGCTGCGAACGTCGGCAAACAACGAGCCCCCGCCGGTAAACCACCATACCGAAGTCGGCGCTGTGACGGCCACCGCGCTGGCGGCGATGCCCATGCCTACAAAGCGTCGCCGTGACAGCGTCGCAGCTGGCTTGGGCACCGGTGGCACGGGTGGCTGGAGTTGCGCGGTCGCTGCCCATAGCTGTTCGAGCTGAACGTAGGCGATGCGGTGCCGGGGGTCGGCATCAAGCCAGGCGCCCAGGCGCTCGCGCTCGGTGTCGGTGGGCTCGCCGCCGTGTATCAGAGCGAACCAACGGCTTGCCTCGTGACTGATGTCATCGGCATGCAGCGGTGGAGCCTGGGGTGGTTCGGCGCTCATAGGGATGGCAATGGGCTGCGGTAGGCACGGGCGGCAGAGTGTAATGCAACGCGGCGATGCGCGCCTGCCGCTTGGGAGGGCGAGATGCTCATTCGGTCATTCCGCTTTTCAGCAGGTCCAGCGCACGCACCATGCGGCTGTAGGCGGTTTGCGCAGGAATGCCCAGGCGCTGGCTGATTTCGGCGTAGGTCAAGCCCTCTACGCGTACCAGCAGAAACACTTCGCGGCACGGGGCTGGCATGTTGGCAATTACCGCGCTCAGCGCGGCCAGTTGCTGGTGGGCAATTGCAGCCTGCTCAAGGGTTGGGGTGGCAGGCTCGGAGGTCGCCGCTGCCTGCTCGTCCAACGGCTTGGCGTTACGGTGTGACTGGCGCCGCGTGTGATCGATGAACAGGTTGCGTGCAGCGGAAAACAGGTAGGCCCGGAAGTTGCCGATGGGGGTACGGGTCATCTGCTCGGACAAGCGGATGAAGGTGTCCTGGGTCAGATCGGCGGCGGTTTCCTTACAGCGCAAGCGGCGGTCCAGGTAGTCCTGGATTTCGCCGCGATGGGCGAGGTACAACGCTTTGAGATCTGAACCGGACATGAAAGCGGCCTTGTTACGCGGGGAGCAGACGCAGGAAAATAGCACAAAAGAGAATCATTTACGCTTATGTGGCAGGGCCCAGCCGCCCCCTTCCGATAGTTGGCGAATCCCTTAATAACGGCGGTTGCTCATCAACTCGCCAAGTACCTGGTTAGGAATGCGAAACGGCACCGAGGTATGGTCTTCACCGGCTTCGACCCGAAAACCTGTGCGCAGCCCTGTGGCGGATAACGCCTGCAATCGGTAGGACAAGGCTTGAGCGTGGTCGATCATCTGCACGGAGTCACGCTCGCCCATGACGATGCTCAGGCTGGTTTGGGTCAGCAGGAGTTGCCCTGCCAATGCACGTTGGGTGAAGGCCCGCTCGGGCGCCAGCAAGTGCTGGTCGCGCCACCAGAGGCTTGGGCTCACCGCGACCACGTGCTGGAACAGCGTGGGCCGGGTGAAAAGCGCGTAGATACCGAGCATGCCGCCGAACGAGTGCCCGACCAGGCTGCGTTGGTCGGGGTCGACCTTGAAGCGTTCGGCCACCTTGGGCATGAGCCGTTGCTCGATGAAATCAAGAAAAAGGTCCTGCCCACCCTGGGGCGGGTTATTGCGTTCTGGCGGCGCGGGGGGCGTCAGGTCGAAGGCTCTGCGCGTAAAGTCCAGCGGCGTATCGCTCGGATAGCCGATGGCAACCAGGATAGCGCCGCGTAAGTTTGCTTGCGCCCGTTTGGCAGCATGAAAGGTGGGAAAGTAGGCATTGCCGTCGAGCAGGTAGATCACCGGGTAGCCCCCGGTGTAGGGCACATTGCCTTCGGGCAGGCTGATCATGATGCGATACGTACGGCCAGTGGCGCTTTGCATCTGCCATTGTTCGGTACCGTCCAGTGTGACGGGGTCGGCGTGGCCGAGCGAGGCGGTAGCGAACAGGTAAAGCACCAGCAGAGTGAAGAGGCGTCGAGACATGGCTTCGGGCGCGATTCCGAGTATGGGGGGAAGTGCTCGTTTGCCCCTGCCTACAAGGTGTGGACTGAAGGGGTACTAGTAAGACGGCTCAGGTGCCAGATTTTCTGAAGCTAAGGCACGTTGCGTCAGGCGATGGGTTGAAAGGCTGTTTTCGTGGTTGTGCCATCATGCAAACCTTTCCATCAATCATGCTCAAGCTGCACATACTCCAGCATCTTCTGGCTCCCATCCAGAATATCCGCACAGATCGCCTCCCGGGCGGCAGCCCCATCCTTGTTCTTTAGCGCCGCCAGCACTTCCCAGTGATGGTCGATGGCCATGCGTTCATTGAAGCTGCCATACGCCCGCGCAATCAACGGCCCTGTGCGCATCCACAGGCCATCCAGCAGGCTGGACAGCATCGGCATGTCGGCTATTTCGGTGAGCGCATAGTGGAACTCGTGGTTGTGGGTAAGTGCGGCCGCCAGGTGGTTGGCCTGGATCGCAGCCAGGTTGTCCTCAATACAGCTTTCGAGCCGTTCGAGCTGTGGCGTTGTCACGTGCGCGGCTGCTGTTTCGGCCGCCAGGCCTTCGAGGGAAAGGCGGATACGGCGGATTTCCAGAAACTGCTTGGAGGTCAGCATCGGGACGCGGATGTCCCTGGGCGTTTTGAGAACCAGCGCCTGCTCCTTGGCCAGTTGCAGAATCGCATCCCGTACCGGCGTAACGCTGGTGCCCAGTTGCTCGGCCAGGTCGCGAATACGCAGCCTGTCGTTGGGCTGGAAGCGACCGGTAATCAACGCCTCGCGTAACAGGCCATAGATGCCGCTGCCCAAGTAGGAGTGTTTCAGGTTCTCGATGGGGTAGTTCATTGCTTACTCGTGTACGGCACAGGACCGGCGGCGGAGGGGAACCTTCCACGGCAGATTATCGAATAACTCAAACATGTTGCCCACCATTCACATGTATTTCTGCACCGTTCACGTAAGACGCCCCGTGGGTACACAGGAAATGCACCAGCGCTGCGACTTCCTCCGGTTTACCCATGCGCTTCATCGGGATCGAACGCTCAACGATCAGCTCGGTGCCTGCAGACAGGATCGACGTGTCGATTTCACCGGGTGCAATGGCGTTGACCCTTACGCCGTGCTGGCCGAAATCATGGGCCATTTCCCGGGTGAGTGCAGACAGCGCCGCCTTGGAACAGGCATAGGCAACGCCTGCAAAGGGGTGTACCCGGGAGCCTGCGATGGAGGTGACGTTGATGACCGAGCCCTTTGCAGCCTTCAGTTCCTCGAACAGCCCGCGGGCGAGCAGGGCGGTGGAGAACAGGTTGACGTTGAACACGTTCAGCCAGGTGGTGTAGTCGGACTCCAGCACACCCAGGCGCTCGCCGTGCTCGCCCTTGGGTGAAATGCCGGCGTTGTTCACCAACGCGTCCAGGCGGCCACCCAGCTTTTCGCGGATCTCCGGCAGCCTTGCCTGCACGTCCTCGATGTTGCCCAGGTCGAGGTGAATGTGGTTGGCGAGGCCTTCAGCCCATGGGCAGCCTTCGCCAAGGTCCTGGCGAGAGGCGGTGAAGACTCGCCAGCCAGCCGCATTGAAGTGCTTAACCGTCGCGTGGCCGATGCCGCGGCTGGCGCCGGTGAGCAACAAGGTGCGTGGTTCGGTCATGGTGGCGTCCTTTCGGTAATGAGTGGGAAGAGCATAGCGTAAAAATATGATGCATCATATTTTGATTGTGGTTAAATGACTCGCCCTCCACTGGGAGGCGCACTGCCTGATCTGTTTGCTGCCACTACAAAAAAACTGCCATCCCTTGAAGCTGCCCACGACCTCGTAGCTCACCTGGAGAGACGCATGAACAAGAAAATCGCAGCGGTACTGATACTTGGAACACTCGCAGGCCCCCTCAGCGCCGCTGAGAGGCTGACCGTTGTGTCCTTTGGCGGGAACAACCGCCAGGCCCAGGAAAAGGCCTTCTACCAACCCTTCACCGCACAGTACGCCACCCCCATTACGGCAGATGACTACAACGGCGAAATGGCCAAGATCAAAGTCATGGCCGATACCGGCAAAACCAGCTGGGATGTGGTGGAAGTGGAGTCGCCCGAGCTGATTCGCGGATGCAGTGAAGGCCTGTTCGAGCCTTTGGATTGGGGGCGGATCGGCAAGAAAGAAGACTTCATCCCCGCTGCGGTAAGCGATTGTGGGGTCGGTATTTTCATCTGGTCGACTGTCCTCACATTCGACCCCAAAAAAGTCGCCTCGGCGCCCCAAGGCTGGGCTGACTTCTGGGATGTGAAGAAGTACCCGGGCAAGCGGGGCCTGCGCCGGGGTGCCAAGTTCACCCTGGAATTCGCCCTGATTGCCGATGGGGTCCCCCTGAAGGACCTGTACCAGGTGCTGGGAACCGAAGCCGGTGTGCAGCGCGCGTTCAAGAAGCTGGACCAGATAAAGCCCAATATCCAGTGGTGGGATTCCGGTGCACAGCCTCTGCAATGGTTGGTATCCGGTGATGTGGTAATGACGTCGGCCTACAACGGCCGGGTGACGTCGGCCCAGGACGAGGGCCAGTCATTTGCCATGCAGTGGAACGGCAGCCTGTACGACCTGGACCACTGGGCAATTGTGAAAGGCAGCCCGAAAAAAGCCCTGGCAGAAACGTTCATTGCCTTTGCAAGCGAACCTGTGCAACAGAAGCATTTCGTCGAAGCCATTCCCTACGGGCCAAGCAACAGGCATGCGGTAGAGCTGGTAGACAGAAAAGTCGGCGACAAATTGCCAACCGCGCCAGACAACCTCAAGAACGCCCGGGCTACGGATGCCGAGTTCTGGATCGACCATGGCGAAGACCTGGAAGAGCGCTTCAACGCCTGGGTCAACAAGTAATGCATGATGGCGCCTGCGGGGCGGGCGCCGGTTTCGCGCCAGATAAGGGGTAGGGTTATGCCGCTCGAAAATTTCGCAATCGATGACAGCTTGCTGGAAGTCGCCCCGGCGCACGTCAGTGATGCCCAGGCGGGCGAGGTGCTGCATCGGCACTTCGGCTTAAGCGGCACGCTCGAAAAACTTGGCGGTGAAAGAGACCTGAATTTTCGGGTGCTACTGCCTGACGGGGCATCCCGCTTGCTGAAGCTTTCCCATCCGCTGGAAAACCCTGACGTTGTCGATTTTCATAATCAGGCAATGCGCTGCATCGCCTTGCGTGACCCTGCCTTGCCTGTGCAGCGCGTACACACCTCACTGGCCGGGGAGCACTTCGTGCGCGTCGAAGCCAACGGTCACCGCATGCTGGCCCGGCTTCTGTCATTCGTCGACGGTATGCAACTGCACCGGGTAGGCCGCACTACCCAAACGTTTCGTCGGTCGTTGGGGGCGTCTCTCGCACGCCTGGATGTTGCGCTGGAAGGTTTCGATCATCCGGCTGCCCGCCACACGTTGCTCTGGGACATGCAACATGCGGCGCACCTGCGGCCCCTGCTTGCCCATCTCGAACCGGGGCAGGGTCGCGCGCTGGTGGAGCAGAGCCTGGATCAGTTCGAAGCACGGGTGGTACCGACGATGGCTGGGCTGCGCAGGCAAGTTATCCACAACGACATGAACCCCCACAACATCATCGTGGATGCTGACAACCCGGATGTATTGCGCAACATCCTCGACTTCGGAGACATGGTCCACGCGCCCCTGATCAATGAAGTGGCTGTGGCGGCTTCGTACCATCTTGGCCACGATGGCGACGCCCTGGCGCCGGCGCTGGATGTCATCGCCGCATATCACCAGCACAACCCGCTTGCCCACGAAGAGCTGCAACTGCTGCCTGAGCTGCTGCGCACCCGGCTGGCCTCGGCCCTGTGCATAAATTCATGGCGTGCGCAGCTGCACCCGGAAAACCGCGGCTATATCCACCGTAACTCCCAGCGTGCTTGGGCGAACCTTGCATCGATCGCGGCCCTGCTGCGGGCGGAGATCGAAAACCGAATACTGGCGGCCTGCAGCCGGGAGGGCAGGGCATGAGCATGGTCAATGGCTTCACCCCAGACGATGCGGCGCGGCTCACGGAGCAGGAGCGGCGCCTTGTAGAACGTCGTGAACGCTTGCTGGGCCCTGCCTACAGGTTGTTCTACGAACGGCCGCTGCACACGGTGCGAGGCGAGGGCGTGTGGCTGTTCGATGAGCAGGGCCGTCGCTACCTGGATGCCTACAACAACGTTGCATCAATTGGGCACTGCCACCCGCGCGTGGTGGAGGCAATGCATCGCCAGGCCCAGCAGCTCAACACCCATACACGCTATTTGCAGGAGGGCATTCTCGACTACGCCGAGCAGCTGCTGGGGACCTTCCCGAGTGACTTGGACCGGGTAATGTTCACCTGTACCGGCAGTGAAGCGAACGACCTGGCACTGCGCATGGCCAGGCACTATACCGGCGGTACCGGCATCATCATCACCCAGTTTGCCTATCACGGTGTTACCGGCGATGTGGCCGAGCTGTCGCCCTCGCTGGGTCGCGGTATGGTGTTGCCCAGCCATGTGCGCACCGTCAGGGCGCCGGATGCCTACCGGCTGGGTGCTGACAACGTTTCCGCGTTGTTTGAAGCCGACATAAAGGCAGCCATCCAGGACATGCAAGCACACGGCATACGCCCTGCCGCCATCGTGATGGATGGCATTTTCTCCAGTGACGGTGTACTGGTTGGGCCCGCGGGCTTCATGGCCGCGGGCATTGCAGCGGCCCAGGCCGAAGGCTTGCTGTATATCGCCGACGAAGTTCAGCCAGGCTTCGCTCGCACCGGGTTGAACATGTGGGGCTTCATGCGTCATGGCGTACAGCCGGATATGGTCACGTTGGGCAAGCCAATGGGCAACGGGCAACCCATTGCTGGCCTGGTGGGGCGCAGTGAGGTGGTCGATTGCTTTGGCAGGCACATGCGCTATTTCAACACCTTTGGGGGCAACCCGGTGTCGTGCGCGGCGGGTAAGGCGGTGCTGGATGTTATTCAGGAGCAGAACCTGCAGCAGCAGTCGCACGCTATTGGCGGCTACCTGCTTGAGGGGTTGTCCCGGCTTGCGCAGCGGCATGCGTGCATGGGCGACGTGCGCGGCGCGGGGATGTTCCTGGGTGTCGAGTTGGTGACCGACCGCGTTACCCGGCAGCCGGCAGCCGAGCAGGCTCGGAAGGTGGTTAACAGCATGCGGGAAAAGGGTGTGCTGATCAGTGCCTCAGGGCCACTGGAAAACGTGCTCAAGATCAGACCGCTGCTGACCTATACCCAAGAACATGCAGACATGTTGATTGAGGCGGTGGACACGGCCATGGCGGATATCGGCTGACGTTAACTGCTTTGAACTGATGAAGAGAGCATTCTGGGAGCCCCTTACGGGGCGCATGTGCTCGGCCAATATCAGGCTCATTACAGTCATTAGTAGTTATGATATAACGTTTGCCGATTAAGCAGGCCCAGACCTGCGCCGCCCACACTTTCATCTTTGCAGCCCAGGAGCTCCCATGCGATTCACCCCGGCCTCCCTCGCCATGTTTACGGTGATGTTCTCCCCTGAACTGTTCGCCGACCAGACCGGCAACTCGACCATCACCCTTGGCGAGGTGAACATCACCCAAAATGCGGGGGTGGCGCTGAGCACCGAACATGTACTCACCTCGGTGGATGTGCTGGGTGGCGACCAGGTGCAGGAAAAGAACGTCATGAACAGCTGGCAGTTGCTGGGCCAGATGCCCGGTATTCAGCTTACGGAAACGGGGCAGGGCGCCGAGTCTGGCAAGGTCACGTTCCGTGCATTCAATGGCGAGGGCTACATCAACGGCATCAAGACCCTCATCGACGGCATTCCCAGCAACGTGAACAGCGGCAACCAGCGCTTCATCGACATGATCTTCCCGCTGGATATCGACTACATCGAAGTGGTGCGCGGTACCAACGACCCGCGTTATGGCCTGCACAACATTGCCGGCAACATCAACTTCGCCACCCGCCAGGGTGGCAACTACGTTGATAGCCGGGTTACCTACGGCAGCTTCGACACCCGCGAAATACAGCTGGCGGTCGGGCACGAAGAAGGCAACGTTGCCCAGAACTACATACTCGCCAAGCAAGACAGTGACGGTTACCGCGACCACAGCCAGTCCAACAAGTACGCACTGGGCGGTAAGTGGTTCGTCAGCAATGATGAACAGAACTTCCGCATTGGGCTGATTGCACGGCTGTACCATCACCAGGCTGAAGAGCCGGGTTTTCTGACCCGCGAACAGATGCACGCCAGCCGTACCCAGTCGCCCGAAAAAAATGCCAACGATGGCGATGACCGGGATATGAAGCACCTCAGCCTGCACGCCGACTGGCAGATCAACGACGACCTCAACCTGAGCAGCAAGCTGTACTTCAACAGCTACAACGACGACCGCACCATCACCTTTACAGACTATCGGCCAGGCAATGCGCCGCGACAGCGCCGGCAGTGGGATGAGCAGCAAACCGGGGTGCTCAACAACCTCACCTGGCGCATCAACGACCTGCTCACCCTCGATGGCGGCATCAATTACGAAGAGCAGGACAACACTTATAGGCGCCTGCGCTACAGCTTCGGTATCCCTACCGATTTCGATGTGAAGCCGGCCCGGGTGCAGAATGACGACAGCTACACCCTGCGCAACATCGGCGGCTATGTGCAGGCTGTGATCCAGCCCACCGAGTCACTGAAGATCATCCCGGCCATGCGGGTGGACAAGTTCTCTGGCAACACCGAGCTGCTCGGGGGCGTCAAAGCGCCGCTGCAGGACTACGGCTGGATTCGCCAACCCAAGCTCAGCGTGATCTATAGCCTTACCCCCGATATCGACCTGTACGCCAACTGGGGGCGCACCTTCCAGATTCTGACGGGCTCTACCCCGCCCGCTTACATGACGCCAGGCCAGGCTTCTTACGACCCTTCGATCAACACCGGCAAGGAAGTCGGTATCAAGTTCCGCCCCTTCGAGGGCGCCCAGGCCCGGGTTGCACTTTGGCAACAGGATGCCACCGACGAAGTGGCCAACATGCCGAGTACGGGCACTACCGTAGGGTTGGGTGAAACGCGCCGGCGGGGTGTAGACATGCAGATCACCGCGCAACTGGATGAACAGTGGACGGTCTGGGCTTCTCACGCCATTCAGGAGGCCAAGGTAGTGAAGGCCTACGCTGCGTCCGGCCAGTCGCTGTCTGGCAAGGACGTGTTCTCTACCCCCCGGTACATCAGCAATGTGGGCGTGGACTACCGCTATAACGATGACTGGAAGTTCGGCGTGCAAGGGCGGGCCCAGGGCAGCTACTACATCGATGAGCTGAACGAGCAGGGCAAATACGGTGGCTTCGTGGTTGCAGATGCCAGCGTCAGCTATCGCATAACGCCTGCCACCAGCGTCGATCTGCAGGTGAAAAACCTGTTTGACCGCCAGTACGAGTATGTCTGGTACGACAATTTCTTCTGGGGCGGTGATGATCAGGCCATGTTCTCCCCTGCACCGGGCCGCTCTGCATTCGTGTCGCTCAACATGAAGCTTTAGGCGCCAGTGCTTACCTACGCCCTACGTTTAACAGAAACTTCCTGCCAATGAACTACGCTATGCCGGTGGCTTTCGAAATGACATGGGTCTTCCCCTGCACAGGGGACGGGAGGGTGCTTCATGTTTGCTCAACTTCCACCGGCATTGCAGCATCTGCATCTGCCACTGCGCCTCAAGCTGTGGGACGGCAACTACTTTGACCTTGGGCCCAGCCCTCAGGTGACTATCCTGGTCAAGGAGCCACAGCTGATTACCCAGCTGACGCATCCGAGCATGAATGAGCTGGGTACTGCCTTCGTCGAGGGCAAGCTCGAACTGGAAGGCGACATTGCCGAAGCCATCCGGGTGTGTGACGAGCTCAGTGAAGCCTTACTGGGTGGTGAGGATGAGCATATTCCCCAGCGGCTGGCCCACGACAAGGACACCGACGCCGAGGCGATTTCCTACCACTACGATGTATCCAACGCGTTCTACGCGCTGTGGCTGGACCCGGACATGGTGTATTCCTGTGCCTATTTCCGTGAGCCGGACAACACGTTGCAGCAAGCCCAGCAGGACAAGTTCGACCATATCTGCCGCAAGCTGCGCCTGGGTGCAGGTGACTATCTGCTGGATGTCGGCTGCGGCTGGGGTGGCCTGGCCCGCTTCGCGGCGCGGGAGTACGGCGCCAAGGTGTTTGGCATAACCTTGAGCAAAGAGCAGCTAAAACTTGGGCGGCAGCGCGTTGAGGATGAGGGCCTGGGCGACCAGGTCGACCTGCAGATTCTGGACTACCGGGATTTACCCCAGGACGGTCGCTTCGACAAGGTCGTGAGTGTGGGCATGTTCGAGCACGTGGGGCACGCCAACTTGCCGTTGTATTCCCAGACGCTGTTCAATGCGGTACGTGAAGGCGGCCTGGTAATGAACCACGGCATCACGGCCAAGCATGTGGATGGTCGGCCTGTAGGGCGGGGGGCGGGTGAGTTCATCGACCGCTACGTATTCCCCCATGGGGAGCTGCCGCACTTGTCGATGATTACGGCCAGCGTGTGCGAAGCGGGGCTTGAGGTGGTGGATGTCGAGAGCTTGCGCATGCACTACGCCAAGACCTTGCACCACTGGAGCGAGAACCTGGAAAACCAGCTGCACAATGCCGCTGCGTTGGTCCCGGAAAAAACCCTGCGTATCTGGCGGCTGTACCTGGCAGGTTGTGCCTATGCCTTCGAAAAGGGCTGGATCAACCTGCACCAGATACTGGCAGTGAAGCCCTACGCTGATGGGCACCACGACCTGCCCTGGACCCGCGAACACCTGTATCGCTGACCGCAGCCCAAACCGGGCGACCCCTGCCGAAATGGCAGGGTCGCCCTGGTTGTGTATGGCGCTTACAGAACGGGTGAAATCAGGCGCGCAATGCGCATGCCCAATTGCTGCACCCGGTGAGTGGTCTGGCTGTCTTCGGCGGTTATCTCCCGTGCTTGTGCAAAGTCGTCATTGAGCATTTGCTCGACCTTGTCGGCGAAGTCACGGTCCACGGTCAGCAAGGTAATTTCAAAATTGAGGCGGAACGAACGGTTGTCCAGGTTGGCGCTGCCTATCGCGCTGATCTCGTCATCCACCAGCACCACTTTCTGATGCAGAAACCCCGGCTGATAACGGAACATGCGCACACCCGCGCGCACTGCTTCGAACGCGAACAGGCTGGAGGCCGCGTAGACCACACGGTGGTCCGGGCGGGACGGGATCAGTACCCGCACGTCCACACCCCGCAACACCGCCAGGCGCAGCGCGGCGAATACCGCCTCGTCGGGTACGAAGTAGGGGCTGGTGATCCAGACCCGCCGGGTGGCGGAGTGGATCGCTTCCAGAAAGAACAGCGCGCAGGTCTCCTGCGAATCGGCCGGGCCGCTGGCAAGGGCCTGGCAGAGCACGCCGTTATCCGGGTAGGTATCCAGCAGAATCAACGGCGGTAGCTGGCGGGTGGCCCAGTACCAGTCTTCGGCAAAGGATTCCTGCAGGCAGGCCAGCACGGGCCCGCTGATGCGTACGTGCGTATCCCGCCAGGGTGACAGCTTGGGGTCGGCCCCCAGGTATTCGTCACCGACGTTGTGCCCGCCGATGAAGCCCACCACGCCGTCCACCACGACGATCTTGCGATGGTTGCGGAAGTTGACCTGCAAGCGGTTGAACCAGCCTCGACGTGTGGCGAAGGCATGGATCTGTACACCACCTTCGCGCAACCGCTGGCTGTAACTCGCCGGCAATGCGTGGCTGCCTACCCGGTCGTACAGCACGAACACCTTCACGCCATCGGCAGCCTTGCGCAGCAACAGCGCTTGCAACGCTTTACCCAAGGCGTCGTTGTGGATGATGAAGAACTGTACCAGCACGACTTCCTTGGCGTTCTCGATGGCTTCGAAGATCGCATCGAAGGTTTGCTTGCCATCAATCAGCAACTCCACCTGGTTATTGGCCAGGCATGGCATGCGGCTGAGCTTGGGCATCGCCCTTAGCGCGGCGTAGCTGGCCGAGGCGCGGGCAGCCAGCGCTTCTTCAACCCACGGTCGCCAGTTCAGGCTGGCCATTGCCACATGCATCTCCTGATTGGCCTGGCGCCTGGCCTTGATGTAGGCGTAGAACGAGCGGGCACCGAATATCAGGTAAGGGATCAACGTGAAGTACGGGATGAAAAACAGCGGCATCGCCCAGGCGATCGCACCTTGGGCAGTGCGCACGGTAAACAGCGCGTGCAGTGCGGCGACGACCCCCAACAGGTGAACAACACCCAAGAGGTAACCGAAGAAGTAGGGGCTGTGGTAATCCATATGCATCCTGCTTATTGAATACACCTTAGGTAACAGAACACGTTCCGGGTTCGCCTGCAACAACCGCTTATTTTTAGCGTCTAAGCGGGATATTGTCCGGGTCGTCCGGCTTTTTCAGGAGCGTTTGTCCATGAAGATTCGTCTGCCGCTGTTGGCGTTGGCCCTTGGTTTGAGCAGTGCCGGTGCGCAGGCCCAGATGCTGCAACCGGGTTTGTGGGAGTTGACCACCAGCAACATGCAGGTGGACGGTAAACCGCTACCCGATATGGAATTCATGCTCAGCCAGTTGAAGAACCTGCCACCCGAGCAACGGGCAATGATGGAAGGTGTGTTGGCCAAACAGGGCGTTACCGTGGGTGGTAAAGGGGTGCGTTCTTGCCTGACCCCGCAGCAGGTGGCAACCAACGACATCCCCTTGCAGGACCCCAAGTCCGGCTGCACGCAGAAAATTACTGACCGCACGGGCAACGTCTGGAAGTTTCAGTTCAGCTGCCCCAAAGCCCAGGGCAGCGGTCAGGCCACGTTCCTCAGTGACAGGGAATTCACCACGCAGGTGAACGGTACCTTTAATGCCTCTGGGGTGCAGCAGCAGGGCAGCATGAATACCCGCGCTGTATGGCTGGGCAACGATTGCGGCACGGTCAAGCCTCGCACCTGAACTCCCAGCCCCACTGGCTTGTCGCCACAGCGTCGTGGGCATGCAGGCTTTCTGCATGCTCCACGCGTACCTTGAACGCACTGCTCCACGGCGCCTGCTTCAATGTTTCATGCAGCCTTCGTGCGGCGTCTTCGCAGAACATCAGGTTTTGGCCATTGGCCAGTGCGAAGGCTTGCTCATCAGCACGTTTTACCGCTGTTTGCACGGCAGTACCCAGGCTGGTCTCCACCTGATCGATCAGTTCAGTAATGGGTAACGTCGCCTGGTTACTCCGCAGCCTGACTTGAATCTTGGCCAGGCTTCTTTGGCTATGGGGGGTTGCAACGATGCCCTCTGCCGTGCCCAGCCACCTCAGTACCGCTTCCCGGTCCACGTGCTCAGCCGTGAATGTGGCTTGGAACTGCTGCTGGATGAGTTGTCTGGCCAACGCCGCCGAGCATGGGCAGGTGGACGAGTAGGGAACTGACACGGATAGTTCCACGTGGAACATTTCGTTTTCGATACGCGCATTCACCTCTACTTCGTAGCTCTTCCAGCCAGCCAGCGGGCTAACCAGTGCAGATCTTTTCAGCAAATGCTCGAAGCGTAGGCGGATGTAACTCGCGGATGAAAGCCCCTCATGGCTCGTGAGGAAATCGGCCAGTAGCCGTCGTAGGGCGACGGGCGTCAACGGCACTTGCTCCAGAGATTCCAGCGCCAGGTAAAGCCGCGACATGTGAATGCCTCTGGAGCTGCCATCCACCAGGCTTACTCCCGCGTCGATCTTTGCAGCTGCCGTACGCCCTTCGAAGGCGATGGGCAAAGCGATACCGCACATGCCTACCCAATCCAACGGCTGGGAGTGGTCCAGGTTCTGTGCGGCGATATCGGGTAGCTTCAGCTGAGTCATTGGGTATTCCAGAAAGTAGTGTTTTCAGCGGCATCCGCCGATCAGGCTGCAGTGCAGGTTGAAACGCTGGCCGCTTGAGCTGGATACCCTGTTCAACGTGGTCCAGCCCACCCTGCGGCTGTATCCAACCCAAGCTTCCCCATTGCTTGCCAGGCCTGTGAAGAAAGTCAGGCTGCCGTAACGGCTATTGGTCTGTGCCCATAGGCGCCTGCTCTGCGCGTCGTAGCCACGTAAATAAAACGTGCTGCCCTCTGTTCGAACGCTGTAGTAGCCGCCGGCGCGGTCCTGGCAGGCCAGCAGCGTGGCGCTGCGTGTGCAAAGTGCGAGTGTAGGGCTGGGAGGCATCGCCAACGCGCTGCAGGGCAAGGCGAGCATCAGCAGCATGAGGATGCGTTGCACGTTCATCTGGGGCACTGGCGAGCTCTCGTTTGTCAGGAACAGCTTGGCGAAATTGTATTGTTACTTTATAACATTGTGCAATGCATCGTTTCGAATGCTTCTGCCTGTAGAGGTTTGCCATGTCTGATCGCCTTCCCGTCACCGTGCTCTCCGGCTTTTTGGGGGCCGGCAAGAGCACGTTGCTTAACCATGTACTGCGTAACCGCGACAATCTTCGGGTGGCGGTCATCGTCAACGACATGAGTGAAATCAACATTGATGCCAGCGAGGTGCAGCGCAACGTCAGCTTGAACCGTGCCGAAGAAAAACTGGTGGAAATGAGCAACGGTTGTATCTGCTGCACATTGCGCGAAGACCTGCTGGAGGAGGTTGCGCGGCTGGCTGAAGAAGGCCGCTTCGATTACCTGCTTATCGAGTCGACCGGTATTTCAGAGCCGCTACCCGTTGCAGAAACCTTCACCTTCCGGGACGAGCAGGGGCGCAGCCTGTCAGACCTGGCGCGGCTGGACACCATGGTCACCGTTGTCGATGGCCTGAATTTCATGGGTGATTATCAAGCTGCCGATAGCCTGGCCAGCCGTGGCGAAACATTAGGCGAGGAAGACGAGCGCTCGATTACCGACCTGCTCATCGAGCAGGTGGAGTTTGCCGACGTATTGTTGCTGAGCAAGATCGACCTGATCAGCCAGGCAGAACGGGAAGAACTCATCGCGATTCTGCGTAGCCTCAACGCCCGGGCGCAGATTGTGCCTATGGTCATGGGCCAAGTCCCATTGGCCAGGATTCTCGACACCGGCCTGTTCGATTTTGACGAGGCAGCCCAGGCGCCGGGCTGGCTGCAGGAACTGCGCGGCGAGCACGTGCCTGAAACCGAGGAATACGGCATCGCCGCCAGCACATGGCAGGCACGGCGCCCGCTTCATCCACAGCGCTTCTTCGACTTTATCCACACCCCTTGGACCAATGGGCGCCTATTGCGCTCGAAAGGCTTCTTCTGGCTGGCCAGCAAGTATCAGGAGGCTGGTAGCTGGTCCCAGGCGGGCGGCATGATGCGTCATGGCTTGGCAGGGAGATGGTGGCGATTCGTACCGAAGGATGAGTGGCCGGAGGATGTGGATAACACCGCTGCCATTCTCAAGCACTGGACGCCTGACACCGGCGACTGCCGGCAAGAGCTGGTGTTTATAGGGCAAAACATCGATTTCGATGAATTATCCACAGCGCTGGATGCTTGCTTGCTCACCGATGAGGAGATGGAACTCGGCCCGATGGGCTGGCTGCGGCTGGATGACCCGTTTGGACCATGGCTAGAGCAGGCCGCCGCATGAATCAGGCCCTTCAGCTTGTGGATATCCGCCAGGCATTCGGCGATTCTCCTCAGATACTGGCGGATGTGCTGCAGGACGGTGTGAACATGTCTGTGTGGCGCAGGCATCTGCCGCCGCAGTTGGAGGACTTCGCCGCAGTCGTGGTGGGCCTTGGCCCATCACTGGCAGACCAGCGCGTGATCGAGGTGGATGAGCACAGGGCGCCGGTACTTGGCGACCTGTTGGCGGAGGCCGCCGACGTGGAGGGTTACGGGGCCTTCGTCGCTGACGTGACATGGTTGGTCGAGGCCTTCACCTGCCTGTTGGGCGCTCGCCGGTTAGGGCTGCGCATTCGCGTGCTTGAAGGGCCGATGTGCCCACGCTTCCATGTGGATAACGTGCCTGTGAGGCTGCTGTGTACCTACTCAGGGCCGGGGAGTGAATGGCTGGTTAATGACACCAACACACAAGAATACTTATCCACAGCTGCGGTTGATCTGCACAGCATCAAGCGTTTGCACGCGGGTGAGGTGGCATTGCTCAAAGGTGAGAAGTGGCAGGGCAATGAGGGGGCGGGGCTTGTGCACCGATCACCTGCCGGGCCACAGCGCCGCCTGCTGCTCAGCCTTGACTGGCTGGCGTGACAGCGCATAGTGGGCTACCCCAGCCAGCCATAGATCAGCCATGTTCCACGATATCCCCACCTACGTGATTGCAGGCCCCCTGGGGGCCGGCAAGACCACCCTGATCCGCCACTTGCTGGCACAACGGCCTGCGAGCGAGCGCTGGGCAGTGCTGGTGAACGAATTCGGCTTGGTGGGCCTGGACGCCGCTTTGCTGGCCCGCGACGAGGATGGCGTCGCGATAGGCGAAGTGGCTGGCGGTTGTGTGTGTTGCGTGAGTGGTGTGCCTTTCCAGGTTGGTTTGGGTCGTCTTCTGCGCAAGGCCAAGCCCGACAGGCTGTTCATCGAGCCTTCCGGGTTGGGGCACCCGTTGCAGTTGCTCGATCAGCTGAAAAACGAACCTTGGCAGAATGTGTTGACGGTGCAGCCTTTGATCATGGTGGTCGATGCCCGCTATCTGCTGGTGGATGATCTACTTTCGGATGCACAAAGGCGTGCTCTGGCAGCTTGCGAGCTACTGGTAATCAACAAGTCAGACACTGTGGATGAAAATACTAAGCTGTTGATAAATAACAAATTCTCAACAGTTAAGCTTGCTTGGGTGGAGCAGGGATGCCTGCCTCTGGCAAACCTTCCACTGCGCAATGGCGGCACAATCCAGCATTCGTCTGTGGATAACCAGATTGTCGACAATCTTCAAGGCCCGCCTTTGGTCGTCTGGGCGGATCCTACCCTGCCACTTTCCATGGCGCAGCAGGGGGAGGGCGGCTGGAGCATTGGCTGGCGCTGGCATCCGAGCCTGCAGTTTTATCCACAAGCTATCGCAACCGCGCTGGAGCGCCTGCCGTGGCGGCGAGCGAAAGGGATTATCCACAGTGCGGCTGGTTGGCAGTCTTTCAATGGGCTGGATGGCAGTGTACCTGCCTGGCAACCCAGTGCTTGGCGCACCGATAGCCGTATCGAGCTGATTTTCGATGAACCGCAACCTGAGGCGTCGCTTCAGGCCGTGTTCGCTGCGTGCCGGGTCAGCTGATCAGTTATGCCAGCGGTTATGCTGCTGGCGCCACTGCTGCATTTCGATGACGTTATCGGTGCGCGGCGGCGTCTTGATTTCGAACGGGTAGGGTGCAAGCTCTATTTGCACGCTGTGCGCGCCGAACTGGGTCACGGTCCCCGGGTGGCGCTGCTCGCCGGTCACGGTGAATTCGAACCCATAGATGCGCGCCAGCCGTTTGCGGCCCTTGGCATCGCGCACGAAGGCGATGCGCTTGAGGGCGACCGCATCGTCCAGCAACTCCAGGTCCAGCTTGGCGCAATGCTGCTTGACCCGTTCCAGGGCTTTTTCGCGCAAGCCGTGGTTGTGCCACAGCCAGGCGCCTGCGGTGGCCACCAGCATCAGCAGGAAGAGGTTCTCCAGGGTCAACATTTGCGTATGCTCCAAACAGGTAGATCCAGCTTAACTGCGTCCCTGGCCTGTCGTACAGGTGGCAATCGAGTTCATACTGCGCAGTCTTGAAACCGCTTTGGAACCCCTGCATGAAACGTACTCCGCACCTGCTCGCCATTCAGTCCCATGTGGTGTTCGGCCACGCCGGCAACAGCGCTGCGGTGTTTCCCATGCAGCGTATCGGGGTCAATGTCTGGCCGCTCAATACCGTGCAGTTCTCCAACCACACACAGTATGGCCAGTGGGCCGGCGAAGTGCTCGCCCCTGCGCAAATTCCTGCGTTGGTGGAAGGCATTTCCAATATCGGTGAGTTGGGCCACTGTGACGCGGTGCTGTCCGGTTACCTGGGTAGTGCCGAACAGGGCAGGGCGATTCTGGCCGGTGTGGCGCGCATCAAGGCGGTAAACCCCAAAGCACTGTATGTGTGCGACCCGGTGATGGGGCACCCGGAGAAGGGCTGCAGCGTGCCGCAGGAAGTCAGCCAATTCCTGCTGCAAGAAGCCGTTGGCAAGGCAGATATCCTGTGCCCCAACCAGTTGGAGCTGGACAGCTTCTGCGGGCGCCGCGCGCAGTCCCTGCAGGATTGCGTTGGCATGGCACGCAGCCTGTTGCAACGTGGGCCCAAGGTAGTGCTGGTCAAGCACCTGGCCTACCCGGGGCGTGGCGAAGACCACTTCGAAATGCTGCTGGTAACCGCCGAGCACAGCTGGCACCTGCGCAGGCCTTTGCTGGCGTTCCCGCGTCAGCCGGTCGGCGTTGGCGACCTTACCTCTGGCCTTTTTCTGGCCCGGGTGCTGCTGGGCGACAGTTGGGAGCAGGCCTTCGAATTCGCCGCAGCGGCCGTGCACGAGGTGCTGCTGGAAACACAGGCATGCGCCAGCTACGAACTGCAGCTGGTGCGTGCCCAGGATCGCATCGCTCACCCCAGGGTACGCTTCGAGGCGCAGCCGCTGGCGTTCTAGGTCGCGTCGGTTTTCAGGTTCTGGTAGCGCTTTTCCAGTTCCTGGCGAATCTCACGGCGCTGCTGGCCTTGCAGGAAGCGGCGCTTTTCTTCGCTGGTTTGCGGCTGGCGCGGCGGGACCGACACCGGCCTGCGGTTGTCATCCACGGCCACCATGGTGAAGAAGCAGCTGTTGGAATGGCGTACCGAGCGCTCGCGGATGTTCTCGGTCACCACCTTGATGCCTACTTCCATGGACGTGTTGCCGGTGTAGTTCACTGACGCCAGGAAGGTCACCAGCTCGCCCACGTGCACGGGCTCACGGAAGATCACCTGGTCGACCGACAGGGTCACCACATAGGAGCCGGCATAGCGGCTGGCGCATGCATAGGCCACCTCGTCGAGGTACTTGAGCAGGGTGCCGCCATGTACGTTGCCAGAAAAGTTGGCCATGTCCGGGGTCATCAGGACAGTCATGCTCAGCTGGGCGTTTCCAGGTTCCATAGCGTGCTCACGGTGTGGTTGCGCTGAATCGGGCAAATGGGGGGGCGTTATCTTCAGGCATCGCAGTTCCCCTCTCGTTGAGTTGCCAGGCCAATACGGGACGTCGGTGGGCGCGCGGGCGTCACGCCGATACTGCCATCGGCGGCGGTTTCCCGGCCGATCTGTTTCATCATATTGCACTGGCATTTTGCGCCTAGGTGCAATGTTAACCTGAGTACACCCGTGAACCACGGGCCTTCCAGTGTTCAATACAGTCTGTACTGCTTGCTTGGCTTGCCTCGGCGCAGGCGCGGTCTGCCTGGGTTTTCACCAAATGACGAGAAAAGGAGTATCGCGCCATGCATGCCATCAGCTTCATCCAGGACCTGGCGGTCATCATGCTGGTCGCGGGCGTGGTCACCATCCTTTTTCATCGCCTCAAGCAGCCCGTGGTACTGGGCTATATCGTTGCCGGTTTCATCATCGGCCCGCATACCCCGCCTTTCGGTCTTATCCACGATGAAGACACCATCAAGACCCTGGCCGAACTGGGGGTGATCTTCCTCATGTTCTGCCTGGGGCTCGAATTCAGCTTGCGCAAGTTGTTCAAGGTTGGCGCTACCGCGTTCATCGCAGCCTTCCTGGAAATCGTGCTGATGATATGGATCGGCTTCGAAATTGGCCGCTGGTTTGGCTGGAACACCATGGATTCGCTGTTCCTGGGCGCCATCCTGGCCATTTCTTCAACCACCATCATCGTCAAGGCGCTCAACGACCTGAAGATGAAAAACGAGCGTTTTGCCCAGCTGATCTTCGGCGTGCTGATTGTCGAGGACATTCTGGGCATCGGTATCATTGCGCTGCTTTCGGGTATCGCCGTCAGTGGCACGGTGAGCTCCGGTGAGGTGTTCTCCACCGTTGGCAAGTTGTCGCTGTTCATGATCGTTGCCCTGGTTATCGGCATTTTGCTGGTACCGCGCCTGCTGGCTTATGTGGCCAAGTTCGAAAGCAACGAGATGCTGCTCATCACCGTGCTGGGCCTGTGTTTCGGCTTCTGCCTGCTGGTGGTGAAGCTGGAGTACAGCATGGTGCTGGGGGCGTTCCTGATTGGCGCGATCATGGCCGAATCGCGCCAGTTGCTGAAAATCGAACGCCTGATCGAGCCGGTGCGCGACATGTTCAGCGCCATCTTTTTCGTCGCCATCGGCCTGATGATCGATCCGCAGGTGCTGATCGATTACGCCTGGCCCATCGTGGTGATCACCTTGGCGGTGGTGCTGGGCAAGATGCTGTCGTGCGGCATGGGGGCCTTCATTGCCGGTAATGATGGGCGCACTTCGCTACGGGTTGGCATGGGCCTCTCCCAGATTGGCGAATTTTCATTCATCATCGCCGCGTTGGGTATGACCCTGCAGGTCACCAGTGACTTTTTGTACCCGGTAGCCGTTGCCGTCTCGGCCATCACCACACTGCTTACTCCCTACCTGATTCGTGCCGCTGACCCGTTGTCGATCAAGCTGGGCAAGGTGGTGCCTGGTCGTCTGGCCAGGGTGCTGTCGTTATATGGCGAGTGGTTGCGCAGCATCCAGCCCCAGGGTGAGGGTGCCATGGTGGCGGCGATGATACGGCGCATCCTCATGCAGGTCGGGGTAAACCTGGCCCTGGTGATCGCCATCTTCTTCAGTGGCGGTTACTTTGCAGGGCGTATCGGTGCCTGGCTCACGCAATGGGTGGGCGATATCAGCCAGCAAAAGGCGATGATCTGGGGGGCGGCGCTGTTGTTGTCGCTGCCCTTCCTGATTGCCGCTTACCGCAAGCTCAAGGCGCTGTCGATGCTGTTGGCCGAGATGGGTGTAAAGCCAGAAATGGCCGGGCGCCATACCCAACGTGTACGGCGTGTGATCGCAGAGGTGATACCGCTGTTGTCGCTGCTGGTGATCTTCCTGCTGCTCTCGGCGCTGTCGGCGAGCATTCTGCCTACCAACGAGCTGTTGCTGATTATCGCGGTGGTTGCGGCGGTAGTAGTGGCGTTGCTGTGGCGCTGGTTCATCCGCGTCCATACACGCATGCAGATCGCCTTGCTGGAAACCTTGGAGAACAGCCGGGAGAACACCCACTAACACCGCATGTAGGAGCGAGCAAAGCTCGCGATGCGCCGCGAGAGCGGCGCCCGCCCCATCCCGCCGCCAAGCCCGCTCTTACAGGCCAATCACCCGACCATTGGCTCAGCTTTCCAGCCAGACATCCCGCGCCCAGTGCCACACCGACTCCCAGCTCTCTTCACCGACCAGCTCCTCGTCGGCATCCCACAACACCACCGTGCCGTCCTCTTCAACGCAGTAGTAGTTCTCGCCATCCTGGCACAACGGGATCAACTCACGCGGTACGCCGGCGTCCCATGCATTGGCAGCGACTTCAGGCAGATAGGTGTGCGATTGCGGGTCAGTGACCGTAACAGGCTCCAGTGCGCCGTATACAACGTCACTTACGTTCAACAAGAACTCTTTGAACACAAACGGAATGTTGATGAACAGTTGTTCTTCGATCTCGACCAACAATTCCTCATCCGGAAGCTCGAGGGGCACCGGCACTGGCTCGTTGGCTTCACGGAGTTGTTCGATCACTTCTTCCACGGTTCACTTCCTCAGACCTAGATGACAACGCTGCGGGTTATACCCTAGTAGGCCGCTATGACAAAAGCAAAAACCCCGGGGATGGCCCCGGGGTTTTTGGATGCAGCGTGCGCGGTTAGCCGTTTTGGCGGATACCGGCAACCAGCCATGGCTGGTTATCGCCTTGGGCGCGAACCATGTGCCAGCTTTCGCTGAATGCCTCACCTTGGTCGAAGCGCGAGTTTTTCGACACGCCGCGGAAGGTCAGGGTAGCGTCGGTGCGGTCGGCGCGATCATCAACACCGTCCAGCTGCACTTCGAGGTTATCGATATAGGTCGACTGGAAGCCATCACCGAGTTCGGCACGCTCGCGCTTGAGGAACTCGAGCATCTGCGGGGTAACGAACTCGCCGATCTTGTCCATTTCGTTGGCATCCCAGTGCTGCTGCAGCGACTGGAAGTGGTTGCGGGCAGCGGCCAGGAAGCTCTGCTCGTTGAACCAGGCTGGCGCGTTGATCACCGGCGCCGCTGCCGCAGCAGGTGCGGCCGAGCCGCCGAAGATGGAGGGCTGCGCAGGCTGGCCGTACACCTCACGCTGCATCGGCGCATGGCCAGGCGCGGCCATGTGTGGCTGCTGCTGGCGACGTCGTGCGGCAATGAAGCGGAACACCAGGAAGGCAATGAGCGCGACGATCAGGAAGTCCATGATCTGGAAGCCCTCGAAGCCGTCGCCCATGAACATGGACGCCAGCAGGCCACCGGCGGCCAGGCCTGCCAGTGGGCCCAGCCAGCGCGAAGCACCGCTGGCAGCTGCCGGTGCACGGCCAGGCGCGGTCGGCGTGGCAGCGGGCGTGGTTGGCGTAGCTTGACGGGTCTGGTGGATAGGCGCGGAGCCCGAGCTCTTGCCGCCGCCAAAGCGTTTGGCGTTGGCGTCCAGGCTCAGCGTCAGGCCGACGCAAAGCGCCAGTGCGATGCTAAGAAAACGTTGCATAAGTGGGATATCCCCTGTTGTGGATTGCACGCGCGTCATGGTGCACAGGTTCCTGGGCACATGGCCAGCGACATAATGTTTCGAGCTTTTGCCTAAATGTTGCAGGGCCGCACCCGCAAGGTACGGCCCAGGGTTCAGATCGCTTCCAGCTTGGCATACCCCAGCATCAACCACTTGCTGCCTTCGTCGAAATTCACCTGAACCCGCGCCTGGGCGCCTGAGCCTTCGAAATTCAGGATCACGCCTTCGCCAAATACCGCGTGCTGTACGCGCTGGCCGAGGTTGAACGAGGTCTGTGGGATATTGGCGTTGGCGAACAGGTTGCTGCCAGCAGCTGTTTTGGCCCCGCCGAACGGGCGGCTGACGCTGTTGGACAAACGCACTTCCTGAACCAGGCCTGCCGGAATTTCACGTACGAACCGTGAAACCTTGTTGTAGGTTTCGCTACCGTAAAGCCGACGCGTCTCGGCATAGCTCATGACCAGCTGACGCATGGCGCGGGTGATGCCCACATAGGCCAGGCGACGCTCTTCTTCCAGGCGCCCAGGTTCTTCCAGGCTCATCTTGTGCGGGAACAGGCCTTCTTCCATGCCCACCAGGAACACATAAGGGAATTCCAGGCCTTTGGCGCTGTGCAAGGTCATCAGCTGGACGCTGTCTTCATGCTCGTCAGCCTGCGCATCGCCCGCTTCAAGCGAGGCATGGCCGAGGAAGGCGGACAGCGGCGAAAGGTCGGCGTCTTCTTCGGTGGATTCGAAGTTACGCGCCGCGCTCACCAGCTCCTCAAGGTTTTCTACCCGTGCCTGGCCCTTTTCACCCTTTTCTTCCTGGTGGTAGATAATCAGGCCCGACTGCTCGATGGTGGTCTGGGTCATGGTGTGCAGCGGCATGTCCGCCACTTTGGCAGCCAACCCTTCGATCAGCTCGATGAACGCGCCAAGCGCACTGGCGGCGCGGCCTTTCAGCGCTTTGGCGGCAATCAGCTGGCACATGGCCTGCCACATTGAAGCCTGGCTGTGACGCGCATGCTCGCGGATGGCCTCGACGGTTTTCTCACCGATTCCGCGAGGCGGGACGTTGATTACCCGCTCCAGGGCGGCATCGTTGCCCCGGCCCTCGATCAGGCGCAGGTAGGCCATGGCATTCTTGATTTCCGCACGCTCGAAGAAGCGCTGGCCGCCATAGATACGGTAAGGAATACGCTCGCGCAGCAGGGCTTCTTCCAATACCCGCGACTGGGCGTTGGAGCGGTACAGAATGGCGATGTCGCTGCGGGTATTGCCCTGCTTGATCAGGCTTTCGATGGTTTCCACCACGTAGCGCGCTTCATCATGCTCGTTGTAGGCGGCGTACAAGGTGAGCGGTTCGCCTTCACCCATGTCGGTCCACAGCTCTTTGCCCAAGCGCCCGCTGTTGTTGGCGATCAAGGCGTTGGCAGCCTTGAGGATACCGCCTGTGGAGCGGTAGTTCTGCTCCAGGCGGATCAGCTCGGCGTCAGGGAAATCGGCCGTGTACTGGTGGATGTTCTCGATCTTGGCGCCGCGCCAGCCGTAGATCGACTGGTCGTCGTCGCCCACCGCCATCAGGCTGTCGCCGCCGCGCGCCAGCAGGCGCAGCCAGGCGTACTGCACGGCGTTGGTGTCCTGGAACTCGTCGACCAGCACATGGCGGAAGCGCCGCTGGTAGTGCTCCAGCAAACCGGGGTGGTCCCGCCACAAGTCCAGCGCGCGCAGCAGCAGCTCGGAGAAATCGATGACCCCGGCCCGCTCGCACGCCTGCTCGTAGGCGCTGTACACGTCGCGCATGGTGGACAGGAACAGGTCGCCCCCAGGCTGGATATGCTGCGGCCGCAGGCCCTCGTCCTTTTGCCCGTTGATGAACCACTGTGCCTGGCGTGCCGGCCACTTCTGCTCGTCCAGGCCCAGCTCGCGCATTACCCGCTTGACCAGCCGCTGCTGGTCGTCACTGTCGAGAATCTGGAAGTTCTGCACCAGGCCTGCTTCCTGCCAGTGGGCCCGGAGCAGGCGATGGGCCAGCCCGTGGAACGTGCCCACCCACATGCCCGCCGGGTTGATGCCCAGCAGTTGCTCGATCCGGTGGCGCATTTCTGCCGCCGCCTTGTTGGTGAACGTCACCGACAGGATCGAATGCGGCGAGGCCTGCTCTACCTGGATGAGCCAGGCAATGCGATGAACCAGCACGCGGGTTTTACCGGAACCGGCGCCGGCAAGCACCAGTTGACGCCCGACCGAGGCGGCTACGGCCTGGCGTTGGGCATCGTTGAGGGAGTTCAGCAGGAGGGAGAGGTCGTCTGTGTGCATCCCGCCATTCTATGGGGAGGCTGACCCGGGGGCAAACGCCTACTGTATGAATATTCACCCCGGCCGACGGCCAGCGGTGGGAAGCCAGGCGGCAACCGTATGCCACCTGGCTGGCCGTATCAATCGCAGGCCTGGGCCGGTTCGATCTCAACCTTGAAGGAACCTTCCGAATGAATGATTTCTACTTGGCTGAACGGGCAGGCGCCGTCGCGAAGAAATTCGACGGTTTTTTCGGTCAGAACGGCATTGGCTACCACGCCGGTATCCACCAGCTCCAGATGCAGTACCTCCCAATTGCCGCGGTGGCGGACTTCCGGCTCGACCAGTACCGGCTCGAATGCCGGGCTAGGTACAGTAACGGTGCCGTGGACGCGGAAGGTCTGTTCGCCCGCAGCGGTTTGGTTGTAAGCGACAAAATCGGTGCATTTAGCCATTTAGGTAGAGTCCTGTAGGGGTTGAAAGTAGCGCCGGAGCGCACAGCCACTTTCCCCTAGTCTGCGCAAGGCTTGGATTTGGCAATGCTTCACCCGTGCCAGGTTCTGCCATGACGGGCCAGCAGGCTGTTGGCCTGCTCCGGCCCGTTGTTGCCGGCCGCGTAGTGGCGGGGCGCCTGGAAGTGCTCTTCCCAGCCCGCGATGATCGGGTCCACCCACGCCCAGGCGGCTTCCACTTCGTCACGGCGCATGAATAGCGTCGAGTCGCCCTCCAGCACATCCAGCAGCAGCCGCTCGTAGGCTTCCCAGCGGCGGGTCTGGCTGAACACCTGGGCCAGGTTCAGGTTCAGGTCTACCGGCTCCAGCCGCATGCCCTTCCCAGGGGTCTTGGTCATCATGCGCAGGCTGATGCGCTCGTCCGGTTGCAGCTGGATCAGCAACTGGTTTACCTGGCCACCGTTGAACAGCTCATGGGGTACCGGCTTGAACTGGATGACGATCTGCGAAGAGCGCCGCGCCATGCGCTTGCCTGTGCGCAGGTAGAAGGGCACGCCAGCCCAGCGCCAGTTGTCGATGTGCGCCTCGATCGCGACAAAGGTTTCCGTGTCGCTATCGTTATCCACATCCTTTTCGAAGTAATAGGCCATCACTTCCTGGCCGCCGATATGCCCGGCACCGTACTGGCCGCGTACGGTCTTGTCCTGCACATCCTGCCCGGTGATCGGTTTCAGTGCGCGCAGAATCTTCACCTTTTCGTCACGCACCGCTTCAGCCTCGAACTGCGCCGGGGGCTCCATGGCCACCAGGCATAATAGCTGCAGCAGGTGGTTCTGCAGCATGTCGCGCGTCGCCCCTGCGCGGTCGTAGTAGCCGCCGCGGTTTTCTACCCCCAGGGTTTCCCCCACGCTGATCTGCACGTGGTCGACCTGGCTGTTGCGCCATACCGGCTCCAGCAGGGCGTTGGCAAAGCGCAGGGCCATGAGGTTCTGCACGGTTTCCTTGCCCAGGTAATGGTCGATGCGAAACACCTGGCGCTCTTCGAACACTGCACCGATCGATTCGTTGATGGCCGTGGCCGATGCCAGCGAATGGCCAATGGGTTTTTCCAGCACGATGCGTGCTTCACTGTCAGCCAGCCCGGCGATGCGCAGGTGCGTGGCGATAGGCACGAACAGCGAGGGCGCCGTGGCCAGGTAGAAGATACGTGTCAGCCCCCCGGGCTCACCCAGGTAGCGTGCCAGGCGGCCGAAGTCTGCACTTTGCGAGGCATCCATGGCGAAGTAGTCCAGGCGTGCGCAAAAGCGCCGCCAGATTTCATCGTCGAATTCGCTACGGGCAATTTGCGCGCGGCAGTGGCGCTCGGCGAGCTTGAGGTAGTCGTTGCGTGGCAACTGTCGCCTGGCCAGGGCGATGACCCTGACGGCCGGGTCCAGGCGAGCCTCGCGAAACAGGTGGTAGAGCGCCGGGAGCAATTTGTGCAGGGCCAGATCGCCAGTGCCGCCGAAGACCAGAATGTCGCAAGGAATAGTCAAACCACCACGCTCCACGTTCGTTTAACTGGGCGGGTTGGCGTCCATGTAGTATAACTACAAGAAAGCTACAACCCGGCCAGCCGATCATAACCGAGTCCAGCCCGTGAATCTGTTGCAACATATCGCCCAATCGCGCCACCTGCTGCGCAAATCGGAACTGAAAGTGGCCGACCACGTGCTGCTCGACCCGGCTGCCGTGATGCACAGCTCCATGGCCGACCTGGCGCACAGCGTCGGTATCAGCGAACCGACCATCGTACGTTTCTGCAGGGCCATTGGGTGTACGGGTTTTCAGGACCTCAAGCTCAAGCTGGCGCAGAGCCTGGCCGCCGGGGCCAGTTTTGGGCAGTTTGCCATTCACGAAGACGATTCCGTCGCCGACTACAGCCTGAAGATCTTCGACACCACCCTGCATACCCTGATGGAGGTGCGCGAACACCTCGACCCGCACGCGCTGCAGCAGGCGGTAAGTGCCATGGCCCAGGCACAGCGTGTGGAGTTTTACGGCTTTGGTGCGTCCGGTGCGGTAGCGGCGGATGCACAGCACAAGTTCTTTCGCTTGCTGCTAAGCGCGGCGGCGTACTCCGACCCGCACATGCAGGCGATGTCGGCCGTCACGCTCAAGCCAGGTGACGTGGCAGTGTGCATTTCCCAGTCGGGCCGCTCCAAAGACTTGCTGATCACTGCCAACCTGGTACGCGAGAGCGGTGCCAACCTGATCACCCTGTGCCCCAGCCAGACCCCTCTGGCCGAGCTGTCCACGGTCAATTTGGCCATCGACGTGCACGAAGACACAGAAATCTACACCCCACTGACCTCACGCATCGCCCACCTGGTGGTCATCGACGTGCTGGCCATGGGCGTTGCCATGGCGCGCGGGCCCAGCCTGGTCAACCACCTCAAGAGCGTGAAGCGCAGTTTGCGCAGCCTGCGCCTGTCGCCCAAATCGATCAAGGCGACCGACGACTGAGCAGCACCCTGCGCGCCTGTTCAGCCAGGCAGCGCTGTGCCGGCCGGCACTGCCCTGAGGGGTAAAAATTCACGATTCTGTCACCATTCCCGCGCAAAACCGTAAACCCCCTGGGCCAGTCTGAAACTCCCGCATCCTACCAGGGAGACAGGCAATGGCTCGTGACCACGACGGTATCTACCAACCCAACGCCAAAGCTCGCAAGCAGCAGGAAAAGGACCAGCGCCGCATGGAATACCGCCGCGCGATCGAGAGCTACTGCGATCAGCGTCAGCTGCTGCGCGACCTGGTGGATTACCCCGAACTGCAAGAATTCACGGTGTGGCAGGCGTCGGCGGCAAGCGCCCCGAAAAACGCTCAACCAGGCCGCTGATCAACGTTCGTTCACTACGGATGAATGCCTGGAAGGCAAGCGCCACCGGCGATTGCCGCTTGGCCTTGGACTGCACCACGCACCAGCTGCGGTACAACGGCAGTTCTTCTACCGGCAGTTCCGCAAGCGCCCCGGTAGCCAGTTCAAGGTTGACCGCATGCCGGGTCAGCAGGGCGATGCCCAGGCCGGCGATTACGCACTCGCGCTGGGCGTCGGCCGATGCCACCTCCAGGGTCTGGGTGAAATGCACGCGCTTTTCCTTGAAGTATTCCTCGCAGGCCCTACGGGTTCCCGACCCCTGCTCGCGGATCAGCAGCGTATGAGGCTCCAGGTCCTGCAGGCGCAACTGCGCCAGCTTGCACAGCGGGTGATCGGGCGGGGCCACGGCAATGATCGGGTTATTGAGGAAAGGCAGGAACTCAAGGCCCATGTCCTGCGGCACCATGGACATGATGATCAGGTCGTCGCGGTTGTCGGAAAGGCGCCGGATGGCCTGGGCACGGTTGACCACCGTCAAGGTCAGGTTCACCTCCGGGTGACGCTGCTTGAAGGCGGCGAACAGGTGTGGAACGAAGTACTTGGCACTGGACTCGATGGCCAGTTTCAACTGCCCCTGCAATGACCCCTGCATGTCCGACAGTTGCATGTCCAGGCTCTCCAGGCGCCCGAAAATGTCACGGCTGGCGCGCTGCAAGGCTTCGGCGGCCTCGGTCAGGTACAACTTCTTGCCCACGTATTCGAACAAGGGTTGCCCGATGAGCTCTTCCAGCTGGCGTATCTGTAGACTTACGGCGGGTTGCGTCAACGCCATTTCTTCTGCGGCGCGGCTGTACGACCGTAGGTCGCACACCTCATTAAAGATCTGTAATTGACGCAATGTCATACGCATCAAGGACTTACGCATTAATTAGGCTCTTGGGCAATACCTTGTTACTTCACTATAAGCTTTTGCTAATACTGCCTCTAACAAATATTGATTTTTGTTTATCAACCTACAGCGCTAGTGTGAAAGTGCGACTGGCCAGCAATGCCTGGCCACGCGCCGACCGGTAGAACCGGCTCGACTGTTCCTACGGCTTTGGGAAGACTCCAGTGATAAAAAAAATCCTGATCGCCAACCGGGGTGAAATTGCGGTTCGGATCGTGCGCGCCTGCGCCGAGATGGGCATCCGCTCGGTAGCGATCTTTTCCGACGCCGACCGGCACGCCCTGCATGTGAAGCGCGCCGACGAAGCCCACAGCATTGGTGCTGAGCCGCTGGCTGGGTACCTGAACCCGCGCAAGCTGGTGAACCTGGCGGTGGAAACCGGCTGTGATGCGCTGCACCCGGGTTATGGTTTTCTGTCGGAGAACGCCGAACTGGCGGAAATCTGTGCAGAGCGTGGCATCAAGTTCATCGGCCCGGCCGCTGACGTGATTCGCCGCATGGGCGACAAGACCGAAGCGCGTCGCACCATGATCGCGGCGGGGGTACCGGTAACTCCGGGTACCGAAGGCAACGTGGCCGACATCCACGAAGCCCTCAGCGAGGGTGAGCGCATCGGTTACCCGGTGATGCTCAAGGCGACCTCCGGTGGCGGCGGGCGTGGCATCCGCCGCTGCAACAGCCGCGAAGAGCTGGAGCAGAACTTCCCGCGGGTCATCTCCGAGGCCACCAAGGCATTCGGTTCGGCCGAGGTGTTTCTGGAGAAGTGCATCGTCAACCCCAAGCACATCGAGGCGCAGATCCTCGGTGACAGCTTCGGCAACGTGGTGCACCTGTTCGAGCGTGACTGCTCCATTCAGCGCCGCAACCAGAAGCTCATTGAAATTGCACCCAGTCCACAGCTCACGCCTGAGCAGCGCGCCTACATCGGCGACCTGGCCGTGCGCGCAGCCAAGGCAGTGGATTACGAGAACGCCGGTACCGTCGAGTTCTTGCTGGCCGATGGCGAAGTGTATTTCATGGAAATGAACACGCGGGTGCAGGTAGAGCACACCATCACCGAAGAAATCACCGGCATCGATATTGTCCGCGAGCAGATCCGCATCGCCTCCGGCCTGCCTTTGTCGGTGAAACAGGAAGACATCCAGCACCGCGGCTACGCGTTGCAGTTCCGGATCAACGCCGAGGACCCGAAAAACAACTTCCTGCCCAGCTTCGGCAAGATCACGCGTTATTACGCCCCCGGTGGCCCTGGTGTGCGTACCGACACGGCCATTTACACGGGCTACACCATTCCGCCGTTCTACGACTCCATGTGCCTGAAACTGGTGGTGTGGGCGTTGACCTGGGAAGAAGCCATGGACCGCGGCCTGCGGGCCCTGGACGACATGCGCGTGCAAGGCGTGAAGACCACCGCCGCGTACTACCAGGAAATCCTGCGCAACCCGGAATTCCGTAGCGGCCAGTTCAACACCAGCTTCGTTGAAAGCCACCCTGAGCTGACCAACTACTCGATCAAGCGCAAACCCGAAGAGCTGGCCCTGGCCATCGCCGCCGCCATCGCCGCCCACGCCGGCATCTGAATGCAGGGGCAAGCTGCGAGCGGCACGCTGCAAGTAGAAGCGAATCGGCTTTTCTTGCGGCTACCGCTACGAGCTTGCCGCTAAAAGGAGATAACAATGTCCAAGAAAATCCACGTAACCGACACGATCCTGCGCGACGCCCACCAGTCTTTGCTGGCGACCCGCATGCGTACCGAAGACATGCTGCCGATCTGCGACAAGCTCGACAAGGTTGGCTACTGGTCGCTGGAAGTGTGGGGTGGTGCCACCTTCGACGCCTGTGTGCGCTTCCTCAAGGAAGACCCCTGGGAGCGCCTGCGCAAGCTGCGCGCCGCCCTGCCCAACACGCGTCTGCAGATGCTGCTGCGCGGCCAGAACCTGTTGGGCTATCGCCACTACAGCGATGACGTGGTCAAGGCGTTCGTGGCCAAGGCTGCTGTAAACGGCATCGATGTATTCCGCATTTTCGACGCCATGAACGACGTGCGTAACCTGCGTGTGGCCATCGAAGCGGTCAAGGCGGCGGGCAAGCATGCCCAGGGCACCATCGCCTACACCACCAGCCCGGTGCACACCATCGAAGCCTTCGTGAACCAGGCCAAGCAGATGGAAGCCATGGGCTGCGACTCGGTGGCAATCAAGGACATGGCAGGCCTGCTGACACCGTTCGCCACGGGCGAGCTGGTCAAGGCATTAAAAGCCGAACAGTCGCTGCCGGTGTTCATTCATTCCCACGACACTGCAGGCCTGGCTGCCATGTGCCAGCTCAAGGCTGTGGAAAACGGCGCCGACCATATCGACACGGCCATCTCCAGCTTTGCCTGGGGCACCAGCCACCCGGGTACTGAATCGATGGTCGCCGCGCTCAAGGGCAGCGAGTTCGACACTGGCCTCGACCTGGAACTGCTGCAGGAAATCGGCCTGTATTTCTACGCCGTGCGCAAGAAGTACCACCAGTTCGAAAGCGAGTTCACCGCCGTGGACACCCGCGTGCAGGTCAACCAGGTGCCGGGTGGCATGATTTCCAACCTGGCCAACCAGCTGAAGGAGCAGGGCGCCCTCAACCGCATGAGCGAAGTGCTCGCCGAGATCCCGCGTGTGCGTGAAGACCTGGGCTTCCCGCCGCTGGTCACGCCAACCTCGCAAATCGTCGGCACCCAGGCGTTCTTCAACGTGCTGGCCGGCGAGCGCTACAAAACCATCACCAACGAGGTGAAGCTTTACCTGCAAGGCGGTTACGGCAAGGCGCCTGGCGTGGTGAACGAGCAACTGCGCCGCCAGGCCATCGGCAGCGAAGACGTGATCGACGTGCGCCCGGCCGACCTGTTGAAGCCGGAAATGGCCAAGCTGCGCACCGAGATCGGTGCCCTGGCCCGCAGCGAAGAGGACGTGCTGACCTTCGCCATGTTCCCGGACATCGGGCGCAAGTTCCTTGAAGAGCGCGAGGCCGGTACGCTCACCCCAGAAGCGTTGCTGCCCATTCCTGAGGCTGGCGCCGTCGCTGCCCCGGGTGGCGAGGGTGTGCCCACCGAGTTCGTCATCGACGTGCACGGTGAAACCTACCGGGTGGATATCACCGGGGTCGGCGTCAAGGCCGAAGGCAAGCGCCACTTCTACCTGTCGATTGATGGCATGCCCGAAGAGGTGGTGTTCGAACCTTTGAACGAGTTCGTCGGTGGTGGCGGCAGCAAGCGCAAGCAGGCCAGCGCACCCGGCCACGTCAGCACCACCATGCCTGGCAACATCGTCGATGTGCTGGTGAAGGAGGGCGATACGGTCAAGGCGGGCCAGGCTGTATTGATCACCGAAGCCATGAAGATGGAAACCGAAGTGCAGGCGGCCATCGCCGGCAAGGTCGTGGCTATCCACGTAGCCAAGGGCGACCGCGTCACGCCCGGCGAGATCCTGATCGAAATCGAGGGCTGATACACGCCCGGGGCTGTAATGGTTTACCTCTGGGGAGCGCATGCTCCCCTTTTTTTCGGTCGTATGGCCTACCCCGAAGCGTGCTGCGCAGTGAAACCAACCCTCAGCCTCTACGGCACACTTCGAGCGTTTCAACCTGGCCTTGCGGTTGTTGGTTGGCATCACCCAACCATCGCTCGAACCCTGCAGCCACCGCCGGCCATTCATCGTCGGTAATCGAGTACCACGCCGTATCGCGGTTGTGGTCCTTCACCACCAGATGCTTGCGGAACACCCCTTCGAAGGTGAAGCCGAAGCGCTCGGCCGCGCGCCTGGAGCGGGCGTTGGCGTTGTTGCACTTCCACTCCAGGCGCCGGTTGCCCAGTGCGAAACCCAGCTTGCCCAGCAGGTAAACCGCCTCGGTGCCTTTGGGGGTGCGCTGCATGGCCGCGCCGAAGGCGATGTGGCCTATTTCGATGCGGCCATGATCGGGCACGATCGACATCAGGCTGAGGATGCCCTGTGCCTGCCCGTTGCGGCGGTCGATGACGCTATAGAACAACGGGTCGGTACCGGCCGCATTGGCTTGCAGCCAGCGGTCGAAGGCTCCGCGCTCGGTGAAGGGGCCGTAGGGCAGGTAATCCCAGAGGGAGGGGTCTGCCCCGGGGCCTTGCAGCACCTGCCAAAGGTCATCGCCATGGCGTGCGGGGGTGAGCTTTTCCAGGCGCACGAAGCGGCCCTCGAGGGTGTCGGCCTTGGGTATCGCGGCCGGTTTCCAGTTCAAGGCATCAGTCATGGTTGCCCTCCAGCCCTTTGCGAAATTGGATGAAGCCAGAGCGTTCGGCCACCTGCTGGTACAGGCTGATGGCCGTGGCATTGGTTTCGTGGGTGAGCCAGTGCACCTTGATACAGTTATCGGCCTTGGCCGCCGCATACACATGCTCGATCAAGCGGCGGCCGATACCCAGGCCGCGCTGGGCGCTGTCGACGTAGAGGTCCTGCAGGTAGCAGGCGTTCTCGATGCTCCAGTTGGAGCGGTGATAGATCCAGTTGACCATGCCGACGGCCTTGCCATCGGCCCAGGCCAAGGCCGAGTGGGTGGGCTCGTTGGGGTCGAGCAGGCGCTGCCAGGTGCTGAGGCTGACCGGGTCTGCCACCTCGGACTCGTAGAAGCAAAGGTAGGCCTGCCACAGTTCAAGCCAGGCTGCATGGTCTTGGGCGGTTACAGGGCGCAGGGTAACGCTGGTCATGGGCGATGCCTTCCTTAGAGGTGGCGCATGTGCGCCGCCAGTTGGTTGTCGAGAGGGTCGGGGCTGGCGCTCAGTGCCTCACGCACGCCAGCAATGTCCTGCGGCGGGCGGTTCTGGCTGAGCTTGCGAGCACCTTGCACGCGGCTGATGGGCAGGCGCACGCCGACGATGGCCTTGAGCATGCTGGCCAGGTAATCAGCCGGTGCGTCGCTGACGCGCCAAGGCATGCTGGCGCCTTGTTCATGCAGGTCGGTGAGCCGGCTGACGATCGCCAACAGCGGCTCGGGCTTGTGGATAACTTCGGCGGCGCCGTAGGCATGCACAGCCAGGTAATTCCAGGTAGGGACCACCTTGGGGTTGGCTTGCTTGCTGGGATAGAAACCGGGGCTAACGTAGGCATCGGCACCCGGGAACACCAGCAGCGCCTCGCTTACCTGGGCCAAATCCTGCCATTGGGGGTTGGCCCGTGCCAGGTGGGCATACACGGTACCCAATTCACCTTCTGCCGTTTCGATCAGCACAGGCAGGTGGGTAGCCAGCAAGCCATGTGGGCCATGGGTGACCAGAATGGCCAGGCGTGTAGCCAGCATCGCTGCGTGCAACTGTGCAACATCGTGCTCTTGATGAGGCTTGCTGGAGTACATGCTCGGTTTCCTTATGCAATGGTGCCATCCTAGGCAGATGATTGGCTCCGGGTAAGAGCCATTACCTGCAAATTTCAAAGGTCCAATGCATGAGTGAAACTCGCCGCCCCCCGTTACCGTTCGACCCCACGGGCATCACCCTGGACCGTAGCCGTGGGCTGAGCCGGCAGTTGTACCAGGCGCTGCGGATTCGCGTGCTCGATGGCCGCCTTGGCAGTGGCACACGCTTGCCGGCCACTCGCGAACTCGCCGCCATGCTGGCCCTGTCGCGTAACAGCGTGGTGCGTGCCTATGATCAATTGTATGCAGAAGGCTACATCGAGAGCCGGGTTGGGGACGGTACCTACGTCAGTCAGCTGCCAAAACTGTCCACACAGTTGTCCACAGGGTTATCCCAGTGCTTATCAACAGGTTTATCCACAAATTCACCGTCTGACACTGATGATTTATCCAGTTCAGGCGCCAGTAACGGGCCTTTGCAGCGGCTGAAAAAACATCATTTGGTGCCACCCCCGGAGGGCGCACCCAAGGCATTTCGTTTGGGCCTGCCTGCCTTCGACCTTTTCCCGTTCGGCGTCTGGGCCAAGCTGCAGGCGGGTTTCTGGCGTAACCCCGACCCTGCAAAGCTGGGCTACGGCAACCCTGCAGGTGAGCGTGAGCTGCGTGAGTTGATCGCGGCCTACCTGCGTAGTTCAAGGGGCCTTGTATGCACTGCTGAACAAATTGTGATCACCAGTGGTGCGCAGCAAGCCATCAGCCTTTGTGCACAGCTGCTGTTGCAGCCGGGTGAAGCCGTGGCTGTGGAAAACCCGGGCTATCGCGCAGCGGGGCATGCCTTTGCGTTGGCGGGTGCGCGTTTGTACGGCGTGGCGGTGGATGAGGAAGGGGTCGCCTGCGATCAGCTTGAGCAATTGCCGGCGTGCCGCCTGGCCTATGTGACCCCGGCGCACCAGTACCCCACCGGCGTCACCATGAGTCTGGCCCGACGCCTGCAGTTGCTTGCCTGGGCGGAGCGCAACCAGGGCTGGATCATCGAAGACGATTATGATGGGGAATACCGCTACAGCGGCGCCCCCTTGGCTCCGCTTGCCGCCTTGGACACACAGGGGCGGGTGCTGTACGTCGGTACCTTTGGCAAGATCGCCTTCCCGGCGTTGCGCATGGGCTACCTGGTATTACCCCCACCGCTGGCACAAGCGTTCGGGCAGGCCAAGGCGTTGGCCGTGCGCCATTCAGAAGTGAGTACGCAATGTGTGATGGCGCAATTCATAGCCCAAGGGCACTTCCAGCGGCACGTTCGCCGTATGCGCAAGGCCGCGCTCAGCCGGCGCAACATGCTCAAGGCCGGTTGGCCTGTGGATATTCCCGGGCTATCAGCGATGCCCGACGTGTCGGCAGGGCTACACGTGAAGGTGGATGTGGATAACTTCGCCCGTGAGCAGGCTCTGGTAACCAAAGCCCGTTCAGCCGGGGTAGAGGTGACGCCGCTCAGCAACTTCTGGTTGGGCGACAGCAGGGTGCCTGTGGATAAGCGGGCGGGGCTGGTGCTGGGGTTCGCAGCAGTACCGGAAGGGGAGATCGCCGATGCGCTGATGCGCCTGCGCAGAGCATGGCGAGCCTGAGACTCGCCACGGGTTCCCGCTCCCAAAGGCCCGCGCCGTCAGGTGCCGGACTTGATCCGCGTCCAGGCCCGTGTCCGCGCACGTTCAGCGTCGCGAGCGAGCGGCGTGAGCGTATACAGCTTGGCCATGGCCTCTGCAGTCGGGTACAGGTTGGGATTGTTGCGGATGGCAGGGTCCACTTTGTCGGTCGCATCCTTGTTCGGGTTGGGGTACCCGACAAAGTCGCTGATCGGCGCAATCACCTCAGGGCGCAGCAGGTAATTGATGAACGTGTAGGCATCCTCGGGGTTGGCCGCGTTCTTCGGAATCGCCAGCATGTCGAACCAGATCGGTGCGCCTTCCTTCGGCAGGCGCATGTCCACGACCACGCCGTTCTTGGCCTCGCGTGCGCGGTTGGCGGCCTGGGAGAAGCTGCCGCTGTACCCGACCGCCACGCAGATATCGCCATTGGCGATGTCAGCCATGTACTTGGAAGAGTGGAAGTAGGTGATGTACGGGCGGATCTTCAGCAGCAACGCCTGAGCCTTTGCATAGTCCGCAGGTTTGTCGCTGTTGGGCGGCAGGCCCAGGTACTGCAGGGCCAACGGCAGGATTTCCGACGGTGAGTCGAGCAGCGCCACGCCGCATTGCTTGAGCTTGGCGATGTTCTCTTCCTTGAAGATCAGGTCCCAGCTGTCTACCGGCGCGTTGTCACCCAGCGCCGCCTTGACCTTGGCCGGGTTGAAGCCGATGAGTACGGTGCCGTACATGTAGGGCACTGCAAACTGGTTACCAGGGTCGTTGGCCTCGATCAGTTTCATCAGGGCCGGGTCAAGGTGTTGCCAGTTGGGCAGCTTGCTGCGGTCCAGTGGCTGAAACACCCCGGCCTCAATCTGCTTGGCCAGAAACACGTTCGAGGGCACCACCACGTCATAGCCGGAATTACCGGTCAGCAGCTTGGCCTCAAGGGCTTCATTGGTATCGAAGATGTCATAGATCAGTTTCACGCCGCTGTCCTGCTGGAAGCCGGTCAGGGTCTGCGGCGTGATGTAGTCGAACCAGTTATACACCCGCAGGGTGCGCTGTTCGGCCTGCGCGTGCAGTGCGCCGGCGAATAGCGATGCAGCGACCAACGGGGCGAGCAGGTGCTTGAGACGGATCATGGCCGGGCTCCAGGCTGGGCGCGCTGGAAGCCTTCCAGCACATTGACTGCGTTGATGCCGATTTCCTCGACGGCATAGCCACCTTCCATCACGAACAAGGTGGGCTTGCCCAGCTGGGCAATACGCTTGCCCATCTCCAGGTAGTCGGGGCTGTCGAGCTTGAATTGCGAAATGGGGTCATCCTTGAAGGTGTCCACACCCAGCGAAACCACCAGCACCTCGGCGTCGTAGCCGGCGATGCGCTGGCAGGCGTCTTCCAGGGCGGTGCTCCAGGCAGCCCAGTCACTGCCGGCAGGCAGGGGGTAGTTGACGTTGCAGCCTTCGCCAGCGCCCTCGCCGGTTTCATCGGCGTAGCCCAGAAAATAGGGGAACTCGTCCTGCGGGTCGCCGTGGATCGATGCGAAGAACACGTCGCTGCGCTGGTAGAAGATGTCCTGTGTGCCGTTGCCATGGTGGTAGTCCACGTCCAGGATGGCGACCTTGCGCCGGCCCTGGTCAAGAAACGCCTGGGCAGCGATAGCGGCGTTGTTGAGGTAGCAGTAGCCGCCCATGACTTCACCGGCCGCGTGGTGCCCTGGCGGGCGGCACAGCGCAAAGGCTGCGTGCGCGCCTTGCTCAATCGCCGCCTGGGCAGTCAAGGCAACCTGCGCAGCGCTGTAGGCGGCCTGCCAGGTGCCGGCGGTAATTGGGGCGCCGGCGTCGAAGCTGTAGTAGCCCAGTTCGCCGTGCAGGCCTGTGGGCTTTACCTGCCGCAGGGTACGGGCTGGCCAGGTAAACGGCAGCAGGTCGCCTTCCTGGCCCAGCGCGGCCCAGCGCGCCCAGGCGCCCTCGAAGAAGGCCAGGTATTCGGCACTGTGAACCCTCAGCAGAGGCGCCCGCCCATGGTCGGTGGGCGGCTGAACGTCGCCGAGGTTGCGCTTTTTGACCTGCTCCAGCACATGGTCGGCCCGCGACGGCATTTCGAAACAGGGCATCAGCTTGCCATCGATCAGCTCGCAGCGGCCATGGTGCAGGCGGTGGTCATCGGAATAGATCGTCAGCATTGTTGTTCTCCGGTAAGGACTGGCGTGGGCCAATTGTCACGGGCTGCCCAGTGCGCGAGAACGACCCAAATGGCCAAAAGGGGATCGATGTGGCCAAGTGCTGTGGCCTGTTAGGGCCTGCTACGCACACGTCAGCCGCGAAACTGGCTGGGTGCTACACCACTCCAGCGCTGGAACGCATGCCGGAAGCTGGCGGTTTCACTGAAGCCAAGGGCTTCGGCAATCCGGTAGATGGGCATTTGCTCGTCGGCCAGCAACTGCTTGGCCCGCTCGAAGCGCAACTCGTCCAGCAACTGTTGATAACTGCTACCTAGCGCCTGCAAATGGCGGCGCAGGGTGCGTGACGAGCAGTTCATTTGCCGGGCCAGCCCTTCCAGGCCGGGTGCTGCGGCCAGTTGTTGCGCCAGCAGGTGGCGGATCCGCCCAAGCCAGGCCTGCCGGCCGGTGAATTCCAGGTTCAGGCGCCGGCAACGCTCGCTCATGGCCTTGTGGGTAATGGGGTCGGCCAGCGGCAGCGGTGTATCCAGCCAGCGTTTGTCGAAGCCAAAGGCATTGCCTGCTGCGGCGAAGATGACGGGGCACTGGAAGGCATCGGTATAGAGGGCGTGATAAGCGGGCCGAGGGTGTTCGAAGCGGGTGCCGACCAGTGGCAGGGTACGGCCCAGCAGGTCGTCGCAGATGACCTTCAGCGATACCAGGCAGAACTCTGCGTTGAACGCGCTCAGCGCCGGGCTATCGTGATAATCGCTGGCGGTGAGCCAGACGCGCTGGCCGTCTTCCTGCAGGCGCAACTTGAAAACTGTTCCCAGCAGTGCCGGATATTGCAGGGCCAGGCGCAAGGCGTCACCCAAAGTGGCACTGGAGAGCAGGGCGTAACCCAGCATCCCGTAGCTGGACACATGCATGCGCCGGCCCAGTTCAAGGCCGATGTCCTGCCGCCTGGCCACGGCATTGGCACACACCTGCAGCTCTTGCTGGGTGGTGATACGGGCATCGGCATGCCCCAGGTCTGCCGGGCCGATGCCACTGCCGGCCAGCAGCGCAGAGGCCTCGCAACCGTCTGCCTGGAAGACGTTGAGGATCAGCGAAACCGCATTCAGGGTGGTCAGGTGGCTGTGCAGCATGCTGGGCGATCCCGTCGGGCTGGAGCGCATTCCAGAGCAAGTTGCGTGCCGGTTCAGGCAAAAAAAAACCCAGGGCAAGCGCCCCGGGCTAGGTAAAGGTTGAGAGGTGTCTAGTCCCTCGACCTGGTGAGACTGTTTACAGCCGCGGTTACGCTTTCAGCGGAACCAGGCGGGGGGCGATCATGTTTTCCGGGCGCAGGATGTCGTCGAGCATCGCGTCGTCCAGCAGCTTCTCTTCGCGCACCAGTTCCAGCACGCCGCGGCCTGTCTCCAGGGCAACACGGGCGATACGGGTGGCGTTTTCGTAACCGATGTACGGGTTCAGTGCAGTGACCAGGCCAATGGAGTGCTCGACCAGTTCACGGCAGCGCTGTTCGTTGGCGGTGATGCCGACGATGCAGTGCTCGCGCAGCATGTCCATGGCGCGCTGCAGCAGGCGGATCGAGTCGAAGATCTTGTAGGCGATCAGCGGCTCCATCACGTTCAGCTGCAGCTGGCCACCCTCGGCCGCGACGGTCAGTGCCAGGTCGTTGCCCATGATGGCGAAGGCGACTTGGTTGACGGCTTCCGGAATGACCGGGTTGACCTTGCCCGGCATGATCGAGCTGCCTGGCTGGCGAGCCGGCAGGTTGATTTCGTTGATGCCGGTGCGTGGGCCGCTGGACAGCAGGCGCAGGTCGTTGCAGATCTTCGACAGCTTGACCGCGGTACGCTTGAGCATGCCCGAGAACAGTACGAAGGCACCCATGTCGGAGGTGGCCTCGATCAGGTCGGCGGCCGGCACCAGCGGCTGGCCGCTGATGGTTGCCAGGCGCTGCACGGCCAGGGCCTGGTAGCCAGGGTCGGCGTTGATGCCGGTGCCGATGGCGGTACCACCCAGGTTGATTTCGGTGAGCAGTTCCGGTGCCAGCGAACGCAGACGCTGCAGGTCTTCGGTCATGGTGGTGGCGAAGGCGCGGAATTCCTGGCCCAGGGTCATCGGTACAGCGTCCTGCAGCTGGGTACGGCCCATCTTCAGGACGTGGTCGAATTCCTTGCCCTTGGCGGCGAAGGCCTGGATCAGGCTTTCGAGGCTGGCCAGCAGGGCGTCATGACCCAGCAGCAGGCCCAGGCGGATGGCCGTGGGGTAGGCGTCGTTGGTCGACTGCGCCATGTTCACGTCGTTGTTGGGGTGCAGGTATTTGTACTCACCCTTTTGGTGGCCCATGGCCTCCAACGCGATGTTGGCGATGACTTCGTTGGCGTTCATGTTGGTAGAAGTACCAGCACCGCCCTGGATCATGTCCACCACGAACTGCTCGTGGTAGTCGCCCTTGATCAGGCGTGCACAGGCTGCGCTGATGGCAGCGTGCTTGGCATCGCTCAGGTGACCCAGCTCACGGTTGGCGTCGGCAGCTGCCTGCTTGACCATGGCCAGTGCCACGACCAGCTTGGGGTAGTGCGACAGCGGAACACCGGAGAGGTGGAAGTTGTTGGCAGCGCGCAGGGTCTGGATGCCGTAGTAGGCATCGGCTGGCACTTCAAGGGTACCCAACAAATCTTTTTCGACGCGGAACGATGCAGCGGAGGACATGATGTATATCATCTCGAGTTTGACCCGGCACATGCCGGAATGGCGCCAATCCTAGGCCTGAAGGGGTTTTTGCGGCCAATGCTGTTGCACGCTAACCTATGCACAAACGGCATAGGGATTGATGTGACGCCAATTGATATTCGAGCGTGGTCCATTTTGGTGCACGCCGGGAGATGTGCTTCATGAACCTTGAAAGCAAATGGCTGGAAGATTTCAGTGCCCTGGCTGCCACGCGCAGTTTTTCCCAGGCGGCGGAACGCCGTTTCGTCACCCAGCCAGCGTTCAGCCGGCGCATACGCAGCCTGGAGGCGGCCCTTGGCCTGCAGCTGGTCAACCGGTCTCGCACGCCCATTGAGCTGACCGAGGCGGGGCAACTCTTTTTGGTTACCGCGCGTACCGTTGTCGACCAGTTGAGCGAAATTCTGCGCCATTTGCATCATCTGGAAGGGGGGCAGGGCGAAGTGGTGCAGGTGGCTGCCGCGCACTCCCTGGCGTCTGGGTTTTTCCCTCGCTGGGTGGCGCAGTTGCGCAATGATGGCCTGAATATCGCCACCCGCCTGGTTGCGACCAACGTCGGGGATGCCGTGCATGCCCTGCGTGAAGGGGGGTGTGACTTGATGCTGGCGTTCTACGACCCTGATGCTGCGCTGCAGATGGATGCCGAGATCTTCCCGTCGCTGCACATGGGAACCACCGAGATGTTGCCAGTGTGCGCGGTGGATGCTCAGGGCAAGCCGTTGTTCGACCTTGAAGGTGACGCCAGCGTGCCGCTGCTGGCCTATACCGCCGGGGCATTTCTGGGGCGCTCGGTGAGTTTGCTGCTGCGCCAGCGCAACCTGCGTTACACCACCGTGTATGAAACGGCCATGGCCGACAGCCTGAAAAGCATGGCGCTCGAAGGCATGGGTATCGCCTGGGTGCCTCGGCTGTCGATGCGTGGCGAACTGGAGCGTGGCGAACTGGTGATTTGTGGCGGCAGCCAGTGGCACGTGCCGCTGGAAATCCGCCTGTACCGCTGCGCGCTGGTGCGCAAGGCCAATGTCCGCCTGCTGTGGCGCAAACTGGAGGGTGCCACGGTTGACCTGAAAGTCAGCCAAAGCCCCGAAAAATAAGGCCGACAGTTGGTCGCCGGGGTGCCTTAACCGCACCTGCTTACGGTATACTGCGCGGCCTTCTGACCGGATGCGTCCGGTCCTGATCAGCAAACAAGCCACGCCGGTCGTCCCGCGTGGCTTGTTGTTTTTTGACGCGCCTGCGGGCGCACAAGCGAAGAGGCTCGACGATGAGTGCACTGGTTGGCGTGATCATGGGCTCCAAGTCCGATTGGTCCACCCTTAGCCACACCGCCGATATGCTGGAAAAACTCGGCATTCCCTACGAGGTGAAGGTGGTTTCCGCCCACCGTACCCCGGATCTGCTGTTCCAGTACGCTGAAGAGGCCGATGGCCGTGGCATCGAGGTGATCATCGCCGGTGCCGGTGGTGCCGCGCACCTGCCAGGCATGTGCGCCGCCAAGACCCACCTGCCGGTGCTGGGTGTACCTGTGCAGTCGTCGATGCTGTCGGGTGTCGATTCGTTGCTGTCGATCGTGCAGATGCCCGCTGGCGTCCCTGTCGCCACCCTGGCCATTGGCCGGGCCGGTGCAGTCAACGCTGCCCTGCTGTCGGCCAGCATCCTCGGTGCCAGGTACCCGCAGTTCCACGCCGCGTTGAAGCAGTTCCGCACGGAACAGACCGACACCGTGCTGGACAACCCAGACCCGCGTCAGGCTTGAGGCCCAACCCATGAAGATCGGTGTTATCGGTGGCGGCCAGCTGGGCCGTATGCTGGCTCTGGCGGGTACCCCGCTGGGCATGAACTTCGCCTTCCTCGACCCGGCGCCAGATGCCTGCGCCGCGCCGCTGGGCGAGCACCTGCGGGCAGACTACGGCGATCAGGAGCACCTGCGCCAGCTGGCCGACGAGGTCGACCTGGTCACCTTCGAGTTCGAGAGCGTTCCGGCCGAGACCGTGGCGTTTCTTTCGCAGTTCGTGCCGGTGTACCCCAGCGCCGAGGCGCTGCGCATCGCCCGTGATCGCCTGTTCGAAAAGAGCATGTTCCGTGACCTGGGCATCCCCACCCCGGCCTTCGCCGATATCCTGTCGCAGGCAGACCTGGACGCGGCAGTTGCCAGCATCGGCCTGCCGGCGGTGCTGAAAACCCGCACGCTGGGTTACGACGGCAAGGGCCAGAAGGTGCTGCGCACGCCCGAAGACGTCGTGGGTACGTTCGCCGAACTGGGCAGCGTGCCCTGCCTGCTGGAAGGCTTCGTGCCGTTCACGGGTGAAGTATCGCTGGTCGCCGTGCGCGCCCGCGACGGCGAAACGCGCTTCTACCCGCTGGTGCACAACACCCACGAGAGCGGCATCCTGCGCTTGTCGGTGGCCAGCCAGGCGCACCCGTTGCAGGCGTTGGCCGAGGATTACGTTGGCCGCGTATTGCAGCAACTGGACTACGTCGGCGTCATGGCCTTTGAGTTCTTCGAGGTGGACGGTGGCCTCAAGGCCAATGAAATCGCACCCCGGGTACACAACTCCGGCCACTGGACCATCGAAGGTGCCGAGTGCAGCCAGTTCGAGAACCACCTGCGTGCCGTCGCCGGCTTGCCGCTGGGCTCCACCGCCAAGGTGGGGGAGAGCGCGATGCTCAACTTCATCGGCGAAGTGCCTGCTGTGGATAAAGTGATCGCCATCGATGATTGCCACCTGCATCACTATGGCAAGGCGTTCAAGGTCGGGCGCAAGGTCGGCCACGCGACCCTGCGTTGCAGCGACATGGCTACCCTGGAGCGCAAGATCGCCGAAGTGCAAGCACTGATCGGCGAGTGATCACGCGCAGGTATCGAACTTCTGCAGGCGTCAGGCCCTCTGAAGAGGCAACACGTCAACGCGCACCCATGCGTTGACGTGCTTCATCTTCACTGCAGAGGGATAGCCATGGGCATCATCGGAACCATCTTCATCGGCCTCATCGTCGGCCTGCTGGCCCGCTTCCTCAAGCCGGGTGACGACAGCATGGGCTGGATCATGACCATCCTGCTGGGTATTGCAGGCTCGCTGCTGGCCACGTATGGCGGCCAGGCGCTGGGTATCTACCAGGCCGGGCAAGCGGCTGGCTTCTTCGGTGCGCTGGTCGGTGCCATCATTCTTCTGGTGATCTACGGATTCATCAAGAAACGCTGAATTCTGGTTAGAATGCCCGGCAATTCTTCCGAGTTGCCGAGCATGCGAGCCTTTTTCCTCTTCCCCCTGCTGTTGGCCAGTGCCCTGGCCCATGCCGAGCTGCCCGAGACCGATTGGCTGGAGCTGATGCCCAAGTCGGACCAGAAGGCGCTCGAAGCGATGCCCGAGATCGATCACAACTCACCCGAAGCCATGGGGACCTTCACGGCCAAGGGCGGGATGAAGCAGAGCAAAGGCCTGCCTGCGGTGATGTATTCCACCAAGACCGTAGCGGCCATGAATGGCAAGGACATACGCCTGGGCGGTTACCCGGTGCCGTTGGAAAGCGACGCCAAGGGCAACAGCACGCTGTTTTTCCTGGTGCCATACCCTGGCGCGTGCATCCATGTACCGCCGCCCCCACCTAACCAGCTGGTGCTGGTGCGCTACCCCAAGGGGTTGAAGATCGACGACATCTACACACCGTTGTGGGTCAGCGGCAAGCTGAAGGTGGAAAAGGTCAGCAATGACCTGGCCGATGCCGCCTATGCCCTGGATGCGGGGAAAGTGAGGGTGGTGGTAGATGCGGACCTTTGATTGCCTGTGCGGGCCGGTTAGCCGGGGGCACCCCCCAAGAGCCCCCCGCCACCCCGCCCGACCCCCCCCCCGCCCCCCGGGGGCCCCCCCCCCCCCCCCCCCCCCCGCAGCCCACTGCCATATTCAGATCACTTCGCAACCGACCCTGAAGCCCAGCGAATGGCTCGCCCCCGGCTGCAACGTCACCACGTCATCCCACACATTGGCTGTTTCGATACACAGCATCCGCTGCCAGCCGTCATCGGCCATGTCTGGCAGTTCCCTGGCCCGGTCCGTCCAGGGGTTCCAGATAACGGCAGAACGTGAGCCGCTGCTGGTCAGGTTGATGCGCCGGTTCCATTGCGGGTCGACGATACTCAGCGTGTTCGGGGTGCCCAGGTAGATGCGGTCGGTTTCACCGGTAAACGTCAGGGCGCCTTGCTGTTGGCGCTGCTCCCAGTCGGCCAGGGTTTCGATATACCCCAACCCTTCGACGCCTTCTACACGCGCCTGGCGTACATCGCTGACGGCAAGGTAACTGTGCAGGGCCTGGCTGATGGTCACCGGCGTGCTGCCGGTGTTGCGGCTTGTGAGGGTGAGGCCAAGGTCATTGCCCAACTGCACCACCAGTTTCAGCTCTACCTTGTGGGGCCAGCCGGGGAGCTGCCCCTGGGCTTCGGGCAATTGCAGCTCGATGCGCAGGCCCTCACCCGCTTCCTCGATACCCAGCAATTGCCAGTCGCGGGTGCGCGCCAGGCCGTGGGCAGGGGCTTGTTCACCCTGGTACATGGCCTGAACGGCAGTGGGGTTGCGCTGCAGGTTACCGAACCATGGCCAGCACACTGGCACCCCGGCGCGTACCGACTTGCCCTGGCGGAAGATGGCCTGGTCGCTCAGCCACAGCAGCGGCGGTTCGCCGAGCCGCTGGTAGCTGAGGATCTGTGCGCCCTGCTGGGCGATCAGGAGTTCGGCGTGGTCACTGCTGATCCGCCAGCAGCTCAGTTCGCCATGTTGCTCGGTTACGACCTGGAAGGTAGCCATTGCATTCATCTCGTTGATTGCCAGTGGGCCTTGGACCCGGGCACAGGCAACGAGTTTACCGCCGGCAGGGCTCAGCGACGAGGGACGGAGCGGGTGCGGCCACTGCCGTCGATGGCGACGAACACGAAGACGGCTTCGGTGACCTTGCGCCATTCGCTGGACAACGGGTCGTCACTCCACACCTCGACCATCATCTGGATCGAGCTGCGGCCGATCTCCAGGGTCTGGGTATAGAAGGACAGCTGCGCACCAACGGCGACCGGTACCAGAAACGCCATGCGGTCGATGGCCACGGTGGCAACGCGTCCACCGGCCACGCGGCTGGCCATGGCGGTGCCGGCCAGGTCCATCTGCGCGACCAGCCAGCCGCCGAAGATGTCGCCGAAGCCGTTGGTTTCGCGCGGCAGGGCCGTGATCTGCAAGGCCAGGTCGCCTTGGGGGATTGGATCTTCTTGTTCGAGCTCAATCATGCGGTGGGGCCTCTGACCCGTGACGCTTTTCGTTGGTGTGGCGCAAAGGCCGGGTAGACGATTCAGCTGACAACATACTACGCCGATTTCGTATAACGGGGCGGCCGTAGGGAAACTCTGCGAAACCGCCTGAGTATAGTGACCGGCGTTTTCGCACAACATCCCACGCTAGCAGCACACTTTTCCTACGAAACGCCAGTATATAGAGCATCATCCCAAGCGACGACCGTACATTCGTGAATATCTGTATGGTTTTTGTATCGCTTTCGGCCTGGCCAGGCAATTTGCTATCTTCGCCTGTCCCCACATCAAGAAGCTGCATGCCAAGCGGCCCGCACGCCTTATAAAGAGAACGCCCCGCAATGACTTCCGTGCCCAGCAGTATCGAGCAGGCCCCACGGCCGCTGACCCGCAATGACTACAAGACCCTTTCGCTGTCTGCACTGGGCGGGGCGCTGGAGTTCTACGACTTCATCATCTTCGTGTTCTTCGCCACCGTGGTGGGCAAGTTGTTCTTCCCTGCCGACATGCCGGAGTGGCTGCGCCTGATGCAAACCTTCGGCATCTTTGCCGCAGGTTACCTGGCGCGCCCGCTGGGCGGCATCATCATGGCCCACTTCGGCGACCTGCTGGGGCGCAAGAAGATGTTCACCCTGAGCATCTTCATGATGGCCTTGCCCACGCTGATCATGGGCCTGTTGCCTACCTATGCGCAGATTGGCTTGTGGGCGCCGATTCTGCTGTTGCTCATGCGCGTCGTGCAGGGTGCAGCCATTGGTGGCGAGGTGCCTGGCGCCTGGGTATTCGTGTCTGAGCATGTACCCGCCCGCAACACTGGCTATGCCTGCGGCACCCTCACCGCCGGCCTGACGGCGGGCATTCTGCTCGGTTCGCTGGTGGCGACGCTGATCAACAGCGTGTACAGCGTGGAGGAAGTCGCCGATTACGCCTGGCGAATCCCGTTCCTGCTCGGTGGCGTGTTCGGCCTGTTCTCGGTTTACCTGCGCCGTTGGCTGCACGAGACCCCGGTCTTCGCCGAGATGCAGCAGCGCAAGGCACTGGCCGAAGAGCTGCCACTGCGCGCCGTACTGCGCGACCACCGCGGCCCGATCCTGCTGTCGATGCTGCTCACCTGGCTGCTGTCAGCCGGCATCGTGGTGGTCATCCTGATGACGCCGGCGCTGCTGCAGAGCCTCTACCACATCAGCCCCACCGACTCGCTCAAGGCCAACAGCCTGGCCATCGTGCTGCTCAGCGTCGGCTGTATCGGCGCGGGCAGCCTGGCTGACCGGTTTGGCGCGGGCCGGGTGTTCGTGGTCGGCAGCCTGCTGCTGTTGGCCAGCTCCTGGACGTTCTACCACAGCCTGCCCACCCGGCCTGAGCTGCTGTTCCCGCTGTATGCGCTGACCGGCCTGTGCGTGGGGGTGATCGGCGCGGTGCCGTACGTAATGGTCAAGGCGTTCCCGGCCGCTGTGCGCTTCAGCGGCCTGTCGTTCTCGTACAACGTGGCCTACGCGATCTTTGGCGGGCTTACCCCGATGGCGGTGACCGGCCTGCTGAAAGTCAGCCCGATGGCGCCTGCCTATTATGTGGCGGTGTTGTGCGGGGTAGGGCTGGCAGTGGGGGTGTATCTGCTTGCCAACAAGCGCTGACCGAGGGGCAGGGTGCAATGATGGCATTTCATCCAACTGTCACAATCGAGTCATATGCTGTTCATGCGAGCTGCTGATACTGGGCCCCGTTCCACTGCTGCACACCCCTATTCCTGCTAGGAGCAAGGCATGAAACTGAAGCGTTTGATGGCGGCCCTCACCTTTGCCGCCGCTGGCGTTGCAACCGCCAACGCGGTAGCTGCTGTCGACCCTGCAATCCCGACCTACACCAAGACCACCGGTGTTTCGGGCAACCTCTCCAGCGTTGGTTCCGATACCCTCGCGAACCTGATGACCTTGTGGGCCGAGGCCTACAAAAAGGAATACCCGAACGTCAACATCCAGATCCAGGCTGCTGGCTCCTCCACCGCGCCACCTGCGCTGACCGAAGGCACCGCCAACCTCGGCCCGATGAGCCGCAAGATGAAGGATGTGGAACTGCAGGCGTTCGAGCAGAAATACGGCTACAAGCCAACTGCCATCCCGGTGGCTGTCGACGCCCTGGCCGTGTTCGTGCACAAGGACAACCCGATCAAAGGCCTGACCATGGCCCAGGTTGACGCAATCTTCTCCTCCACCCGCCTGTGCGGCGGCAAGGCTGACATCAAGACCTGGGGCGACGTGGGTGTAACCGGCGACCTGGCCAACAAGCCAATCCAGCTGTTCGGCCGCAACTCGGTATCCGGCACCTACGGCTACTTCAAGGAAGAAGCCCTGTGCAAGGGCGACTTCAAGCCTAATGTGAACGAGCAGCCTGGCTCGGCTTCGGTGGTGCAGTCGATCAGCTCGTCGCTGAACGGCATCGGCTACTCGGGCATCGGCTACAAGACCGCCAGCGTCAAGACCGTAGCCCTGGCCAAGAAAGAAGGCGGGGAGTTCATCGAAGACAACGAGACCAACGCCCTGAACGGCAGCTACCCGCTCTCGCGCTTCCTGTACGTCTACGTCAACAAGGCGCCGAACAAGCCGCTGGCGCCGCTGGAAGCCGAGTTCGTCAAGCTGGTGCTGTCGCAGGCCGGTCAGCAGGTGGTGGTGAAGGACGGCTACATTCCGCTGCCGGCCAAGGTGGTCGACAAGACCCTGGCTGACCTGGGCCTGTCCCACGCCGGTAATGTTGCCAAGCAGTAATTGACCAATGGAGGGGCCGGGGTAAACCGGCCTCTTTCACAACTCCCAGCCCGAAGCCAGGCTTACTGTGCGTCGGGCTTCCGTGCGTCATCGCATTGTCATGTTTTTGTCATACGGGACCGCTAGGGTGTGCCCATGAATGATCTGGCCAACTCCACAATGACCCAAAATTCCCAGCCTGTGCGCATTGATTTCAATACGCCAGAGCTGCAACGCAAGCGGCGCATTCGCGCCTTGAAGGACCGCCTGACCCGCTGGTACGTACTGGTGGGCGGGCTTGCTGTGCTGGCCGCCATCACGTTGATCTTCTTCTACCTGGCCTACGTGGTGCTGCCGTTGTTCCAGGGCGCCGAGCTGACCAAAAAGCAAGCCCTGGCCCCGGCCTGGCTGCAGCAGGATGCCGGCAAGCCGCTGATGATCGCCCTTGAAGAGCAGAACCTGGTTGGCATGCGCGTTTCGGACAAAGGCCAGGCGCTGTTTTTCGAAACCAAGACGGGTAATGAACTCAAGCGTGTGGACTTGCCCGTGCCCACCGGCACCCAGGTCACATCCATTGGTGCCGACCAGCCGGGCAGCCCGGTGGTGGTGTTGGGCCTGTCCAACGGCCAGGCGCTGGTGTTCCACCACAGCTACAAGATCACCTACCCGGACAACCACAAGACCATCACCCCCGGCATCGACTACCCGTATGGGGAACAGCCCTTTGTGCTGGACGAGCAGGGCCGTGGGCTGGACCACGTCAGCGTCAACGTCAATGGTGACACCCTGCTGCTGGCCGGCTCGACCGGGGCCCAGTTGCAGGTACTGGCGCTGACCCGTAGCGAAAACATGATGACCGACGAGGTCACCACCGAGCAGAACCGTATCGCCCTGCCGCAAATGACCGAAACGGTGAAAAACATCTTCATCGACCCCCGTCAGCAGTGGTTGTACGTAATCAACGGCCGCGCCAGCGCGGACGTGTTCAGCCTGCGCGACAAAAGCCTTAATGGCCGCTACAAGCTGTCTGAAAACGCCGGCACCGAAGTGACCGCGACCACCCAGCTGGTCGGTGGCATTTCGCTGATCGTGGGTAACTCCGAGGGTGGCCTGGCCCAGTGGTTCATGGCCCGCGACCCGGATGGCGAGTCGCGTTTCAAACAGATTCGGACGTTCCAGATGGGCACGGCGCCTATCGTGCAGATTGACGCCGAGGAGCGCCGCAAGGGCTTCATCGCCCTGGATGCAGACGGCAAGCTGGGCGTGTTCCACAGCACCGCACACCGCACCTTGCTGGTGGAACCCGTAGCCCCTGGCGCGGGTATCCTCGCCCTGTCGCCCCGGGCCAACCGCATCATCATCGAAGAAGCGGGCAAGCTGCTGCCGCTGAGCCTGCGCAACCCGCACCCAGAGGTATCCTTCAGCGCGCTGTGGGGCAAGGTGTGGTACGAAAACTACGATGAGCCCAAGTACGTCTGGCAGTCGACGGCTTCGAACACCGACTTCGAGCCCAAGCTCAGCCTGTCTCCGCTCACCTTCGGTACGCTGAAGGCGGCGTTCTACGCCATGATCCTGGCGGCCCCGCTGGCCATCGCTGCTGCTATCTACACGGCCTACTTCATGGCCCCGGGCATGCGCCGCAAGGTCAAGCCGGTGATCGAGCTGATGGAAGCCATGCCCACGGTCATCCTCGGGTTCTTCGCCGGCCTGTTCCTGGCGCCGTACCTGGAAGGCCACCTGCCAGGCGTGTTCAGCCTGTTCCTGCTGATGCCGCTGGGCATCCTGCTGGCAGGGTTCACCTGGAGCAGGCTGCCCGAGTCGCTGCGCCTGCGTGTGCCCGATGGCTGGGAAGCCGCGATCCTGATCCCGGTCATTCTGCTCACCGGCTGGTTCGCCCTGACCATGAGCCCGCACCTGGAAAGCTGGTTCTTCGGCGGCGACATGCGGTTGTGGATCACCAACGACCTGGGCATCACCTATGACCAGCGCAACGCCATGGTGGTGGGCATCGCCATGGGCTTTGCGGTTATCCCGAACATCTACTCCATTGCCGAAGACGCCGTGTTCAGCGTGCCACGCAGCCTCACCCTGGGCTCGCTGGCCCTGGGTGCGACGCCCTGGCAAACCCTGACCCGCGTGGTCATCCTTACCGCCAGCCCCGGTATCTTCTCGGCGCTGATGATCGGTATGGGCCGGGCGGTAGGCGAAACCATGATCGTGCTGATGGCCACTGGCAACACCCCAGTGATGGAAATGAACCTGTTCGAGGGCATGCGCACCCTGGCCGCCAACGTGGCCGTGGAGATGCCGGAGTCGGAAGTCGGCGGTAGCCATTACCGGGTGCTGTTCCTGGCCGCCCTGGTGCTGCTGATGTTCACCTTCGTCATGAACACCTTGGCCGAGCTGATTCGCCAGCGTCTGCGCAAGAAATACTCGTCGCTTTGATAGAAAGGTAGCGATCCGTGAAAAAGGATTCCCTCAAAGGCTGGTTCAAGAGCGGCGCCCCCGGCGTATGGATGAGCGGTGGCGCGGTGGCCATGGCGGTGATCATGACCGTCGGGCTGCTGGCGGTCATTGCCGTACGCGGGCTGGGCCACTTCTGGCCGGCAGACCTGGTTCAGGCCACCTACAAGGTGCCGGGCCAGGCGCAGCAGACCGTCATCGGCGAGGTGGTGCAGCAGGAAGAAGTGCCGCGTGCGCGCCTGAAGGGCGCCGGCCTGCCGGTGCCCGACCAGGGCCCGGAGTTCATGACCCGCGAGTTGATCAAGGTAGGTAACCGCGACCTCAACGGCAGCGACTTCACCTGGGTGGTGGGCGAATGGCTGGTCGATGAAAAACGCCCGTCCGAGCTGATGGCCCTTGAGCGTCGCGAGTGGGGCAACTTCTACGGCTACCTGGTCAGCGTCAAGGAAGAAGGCCGTGTGGTCGCCCAGGGGCCCGCTGCCTGGGGTGAACTGCAGGCTCGCCTGCAGCGCGCCAACACGCTCAACAGGCAGCTGCAGGCGCTGGAAAAGAAAGACATCGGCGCCATCAACCATGGCCTGGAACGTCTGCGCCTGCAGGCCCGCAAGCTTGAGCTGGAAGGCAAGCTGGACGCCGCGGCCCAGGCTGACATGGACGCTGACAGGGCCGAGCTGAACAGCCGCTACAAGGCCGTGGAAGAGCGCCTGACCGGCCTGCACCAGGCTTTCGCCCGCGACAGCCTGGTGGCGCGTGATGGCAATGGCCGGGAGGTTGAAATCAACCTGAGCAAGGTGGTGCATGCCATCCAGCCCAATGCCATGTCCGGCTTCACCAAGCTGGGCACCTACTTCGGCAAGGTCTGGGAATTCCTCAGCGACGACCCGCGTGAAGCCAACACCGAAGGCGGGATTTTCCCGGCTATCTTCGGCACCGTGATGATGACCCTGATCATGGCGGTGATCGTCACCCCGTTCGGTGTACTTGCGGCGGTGTACCTGCGTGAGTACGCGCGCCAGGGCCCTGTGACGCGCCTGATTCGCATCGCGGTGAACAACCTGGCCGGTGTACCGGCGATCGTCTACGGTGTGTTCGGGCTGGGCTTTTTTGTCTACGTGCTGGGCGGGTCGATCGACCGCCTGTTCTTCCCAGAGGCCCTGCCGGCACCTACCTTGGGTACGCCCGGCCTGCTGTGGGCATCGCTGACCCTGGCGCTGCTGGCGGTGCCAGTGGTGATCGTGGCCACGGAAGAAGGGCTGGCACGCATCCCGCGTACAGTACGTGAAGGCTCGCTGGCGCTGGGCGCCACCAAGGCCGAGACGCTGTGGAAGATCGTCCTGCCCATGGCCAGCCCGGCCATGATGACCGGCATGATCCTGGCGGTGGCACGCGCTGCCGGTGAAGTCGCGCCGCTGATGCTGGTAGGTGTAGTGAAGCTGGCGCCCTCGCTGCCGGTGGATGGCAACTACCCGTACCTGCACCTGGACCAGAAGATCATGCACTTGGGCTTCCATATCTACGACGTGGGCTTCCAGAGCCCCAATGTGGAGGCGGCCCGCCCGCTGGTGTACGCCACCGCGCTGTTGCTGGTGCTGGTGATTGCGTCGCTGAACCTTTCGGCAGTGTGGATTCGTAACCACCTGCGCGAGAAGTACAAGGCGCTCGACAGCTAATTCAAGCCTTAAGCCACAAGCGGCAAGCTTCAAGCTGATTGCCGCTTTGCTCAAACTTGCAGCTTGCAGCGCGAAGCTTGCAGCTTCGAATGGAGTGAGACGATGCAACACGATAATCACACCCACGGCATCGACATGTCTGCCTTGGGCCGCGACAAGCAGAGCCTGCGCCTGGCCGAAGAAACGGTCGCCATCGAAGTACCGGGCCTGAGCCTGTTCTACGGTGACAAACAGGCCCTGTTCGATGTCAGCCTGAACATCCCCAAGCAGCGCGTTACCGCCTTCATCGGCCCGTCGGGCTGCGGCAAGTCCACGCTGCTGCGCACCTTCAACCGCATGAACGACCTGGTCGACGGTTGCCGGGTAGAGGGTGCAATCAACCTCTACGGCAACAACATTTACCGCAAGGGCGAAGACGTGGCCGAGCTGCGTCGCCGGGTGGGCATGGTGTTTCAGAAGCCCAACCCGTTCCCCAAGACCATCTACGAGAACGTGGTGTACGGCCTGCGCATTCAGGGCATCAACAAAAAGCGCGTGCTCGATGAAGCCGTGGAGTGGGCGCTGAAGGGCGCTGCGTTGTGGGATGAGGTGAAGGACCGCTTGCACGAATCGGCGCTGGGTTTGTCCGGCGGCCAGCAGCAGCGCCTGGTGATTGCCCGTACCATCGCCGTCGAACCCGAGGTACTGCTGCTCGATGAACCTTGCTCGGCGCTGGACCCGATCTCGACGCTGAAAGTCGAAGAGCTGATCTACGAACTGAAAGCCAAGTACACCATCGTCATCGTCACCCACAACATGCAGCAGGCCGCGCGGGTATCGGACTACACGGCGTTCATGTACATGGGCAAGCTGGTGGAGTTCGGCGACACCGACACCCTGTTCACCAACCCTGCGAAGAAGCAGACCGAAGACTACATCACCGGTCGCTACGGCTAGCAGCGGCAAGCCGCAAGCCGCAAGCCGCAAGCTACAAGCGGCAAGCTGCAAGTCAAAGCGGCTGCGGCTAGCACTGAGCTAGTGAACAACACGAACTACTTGAAGCTTGCAGCTTGAAGCTTGCAGCTTAGCGGAGCGACCGGATGATCAACAAAGAAAGCCTTACCCACCATATCTCTCAGCAGTTCAACGCCGAGCTCGAGGAAGTGCGCAGCCATCTGCTGGCCATGGGCGGGCTGGTGGAAAAGCAGGTCAATGATGCCGTGACGGCCCTCATCGAGGCGGACTCCGGGCTGGCCCAGCAAGTGCGCGAAGTGGATGAGCAGATCAACCAGATGGAGCGCAACATCGACGAAGAGTGCGTGCGCATTCTGGCCCGTCGTCAGCCCGCTGCCTCCGACCTGCGCCTGATCATCAGCATCTCCAAGTCGGTGATCGACCTGGAGCGCATCGGCGACGAATCCACCAAGATCGCTCGCCGGGCCATCCAGTTGTGCGAGGAGGGCGAGTCGCCCCGTGGCTACGTCGAAGTACGACACATCGGTGACCAGGTGCGCAACATGGTGCGCGATGCCCTGGATGCCTTTGCAAGGTTTGATGCCGACCTGGCCTTGTCGGTAGCCCAATACGACAAGACCATCGATCGCGAATACAAGACGGCGCTGCGCGAGCTGGTGACCTACATGATGGAAGACCCGCGGTCGATCTCCCGGGTACTCAGCGTGATCTGGGCGCTGCGTTCGCTGGAGCGCATCGGCGACCACGCGCGTAACATCTCCGAACTGGTCATTTACCTGGTACGCGGCACCGATGTGCGCCACATGGGCCTCAAGCGCATGACTGCAGAAGTGCAGGGCAGCGCGGCGGTGGATGGCGAAAAAGCTAATGTTCCGGGTGAAGCGGACGATAAATAAGGTTGCTCCCGAGCATCGACGCCCGGCCTCTGCCGGGCGTTTTCGTTTGTGGTCGTAGAGCCAGCAGGGCCGTGGCGAACCGTTGGAAAAGTCCCGACGTTGGATAGGCAGTAGCAAGTGGCCAGCAATTGGCAGTAGGCTAGTCGGGATCAGAAGGAGTATCGATGAGTAAAGTGAATGTGCTGGTCGTGGATGACGCCCCGTTTATCCGCGACCTGGTCCGCAAGTGCCTGCGCAATGCCTTCCCCGGCATGACCATAGATGACGCTGTGAATGGCCGTAAAGCCATGGCTCTGCTGGGCAAGGAGCCTTTCGACCTGGTGCTCTGCGACTGGGAGATGCCAGAGATGTCGGGCCTGGAACTGCTCACCTGGTGTCGCCAGCAACCGGAGCTTAAACACCTTCAGTTCATCATGGTGACCAGCCGCGGCGACAAGGAAAACGTGATCCAGGCGATCCAGGCAGGGGTTTCCGATTTCGTCGGCAAGCCGTTCACCAACGAACAACTGCTGACCAAGGTGAAAAAGGCCTTGGCCAAGATCGGCAAGCTCGACAGCCTGATGGCGCCTGCGCCGGCACGCTCCAGCGGGGCATTCGCCAACGACTCGCTCAACGCCCTCACTGCCGGCAAACCGGAGGCGGTGAAGGTTGCCGCGCCAGCGCCCGCCAAGCCGGTGCCCAGCGCAGCCAGGCCTGCAGCCGCTGCACCTGCCGCTGCACCCAGTGGCCGCGGGCAGGGCCAGCTGCGCCTTGCCAGCGGCGCTCAGCCTTGTGTAATCAAGGCGCTGAGCCTGAAGGAGGCGCTGCTGGTGGTGCGGCGCAGTGAAACCCTGCCCCAGGTGCTCGAAGGGGCCGTGCTGGACCTGGAGCAAGGCGAGAACGCCGAGGTCGCCCGCTTGAACGGCTACCTGCACGCGATCGTTGCATTTGAACCGAAACCTGACAGCGACTGGCTGCAACTCACGTTCAAATTCGTCGACCAGGACGCCCAGAAGCTCGATTACCTGTCGCGGCTGATTGCCCGCGGCACTGCCCAGAAACACTTCACCCCGGGCGCCTGACGCACGGTTCTGCGGGTGGCCGGCTTCGCCAGGGGCCTGTGCCATCCGACCAACTGCCATGGTCATCGCGTAACCCGCTGCTAGGCTTCGACAGATCGCCAACTGTCAAAAAGCCACTATCATGCCTGCACGCCTGCTGCTTGTTTGCGCGTTGCTCCTGGCCTCGGCGTCGAGCCTGGCGGTGACGCTGCACCCTGTCACCGATGCATCGGGTGCGGTGTCCTATGCCGACCGCCCAGGGCCTGGGGTGAAGGCCATGCTGTCGGACGAATCCATGATCGAGATCCAGCCCGAAGACGTGCGCCTCAACGCCATCGTGTTTCAGGGCGGGGTGAGTTTTTCGGCGCGCAACGAGCTGCCGGTAGCCGTGCAGGTGGAGCTGCGCCTGGACAACCTGGTGAACGCGCAGGGTGGCAATGCACCGCGCATCGTGCGGCGTGTGCTGCCGCCGCGGTCAACGCAAATGCTCAGCGTGCTGCGGGGCCGGCCCGGTACCCTGCTCAATTATCGCTCCACCCTGCTGCAGGCCATGGGCGACCCCGGGGCGCGCCCGCAGGGCTATCGCTATGCTTTCCCCTGGGTAGGTGGGCCCTTTCGCATAAGCCAGGGGCCAAACGGGCGGGTCAGCCATTTCGGGCCCAAGGGGCGTTATGCCATGGATATCGCCATGCCTGAAGGCACCACGATCGTGGCTGCGCGGGAAGGGGTGGTGGTGAGCCTGCAGAACAGCCAGAGCGGGCGGGGCGAGAACCCGTCGGGCAACTTTGTGCGGATCCTGCACCCGGACGGGACGATGGGCGTGTACCTGCACCTGATGCGCGGCTCGGTGGTAGTTACCCCTGGCCAGCGGGTGCGGCAGGGGCAAGTGCTGGCCAAATCAGGCAACACCGGCAACAGCACCGGCCCGCACCTGCATTTTGTGGTGCAACGCAACGTGGGGCTGGCTGTGGAATCGATACCCTACCGGTTCGACAAGCCGATCAGCGGGTCGCCTGACTACACCGCAGGCAACCCGTGAGGGCATGAGGGGCTGACGCACAGCCCGGTTAGCCTCAGTCCAGCTTGAGCACCTTGGCCAGTACGATCTTCGGCCCTTTCATCTTCTTGATGATGATGCGCAACCCTTCGACCTCCAGCACTTCTTCCTCTTCAGGCACGCGCTTGAGCGTTTCATAGATCAACCCGGCCAGCGTCTCGGCCTCGATATGGTCCAGGTCCACACCCAGCAGGCGTTCCACCTTGAACAGCGGGGTGTCGCCACGCACCAATAGCTTGCCCGGCTGGTAGGCCAGGATGCCGCGTTCGGTCTTGCGGTGCTCGTCCTGAATGTCGCCGACCAGCACTTCCAGAACGTCTTCCATGGTCAGGTAGCCGATGACCTTGCCGTCGGCCTCTTCCACCAGCACAAAGTGGGCACCACCCTTGCGGAACTGCTCCAGCAACTGGGACAGCGGCATGTGCCGCGAGACGCGCTCCAGCGGGCGAGCCAGGTCTTCCAGGTCGATGGTTTCTGGCAGCTGTTCCAGCTCGGCCAGCTCCAGCAGCAGGTCCTTGATGTGCAACAGGCCGGTGAATTCCTCGCGCTCGGCGTCGTACACCGGGTAGCGGCTGAACTTGTGGCGGCGTATCAGCCCTAGAATCTGCTTCAGCGGGGCATGGGCATCGATGCTGACCATGTCCTCGCGGGAGTTGGCCCAGTCCACCACCTCCAGCTCGCCCATTTCCACGGCCGAGGCCAGCACGCGCATGCCTTGGTCGCTGGGGTCCTGGCCACGGCTGGAGTGCAGGATCAGCTTGAGTTCTTCACGGCTGTAATGGTGTTCGTGGTGGGGCCCTGGCTCACCCTGGCCGGCAATGCGCAAAATGGTATTGGCGCTGGCGTTGAGCAGGTAGATGGCCGGGTACATCAGCCAGTAGAACAGGTACAGCGGCACCGCCGTCCACAACGACAGCAGCTCAGGCTTGCGGATGGCCCAGGACTTCGGCGCCAGCTCACCGATCACGATGTGCAGGTACGAAATCACGAAGAAGGCGACAAAGAACGACACCGCCTTGATCAGCTCGGGCGTATCCACGCCCATGTAGGCCAGCAGCGGCTCGAGCAGGTGGGCAAATGCCGGCTCGCCCACCCAGCCCAGGCCCAGCGAGGCGAGGGTGATACCCAGCTGGCAGGCCGAGAGGTAGGCGTCGAGCTGGTTGTGCACTTTGCGCAGGATGCTGCCGCGCCAGCCGTGCTGCTCGGCAATGGACTCCACACGCGTGGCACGCAGTTTGACCATGGCGAATTCTGCCGCAACGAAGAAGCCGTTGAGCAGTACCAGGAGCAAAGCAAAGATGATCATGCCGAAATCGGCGAACAGAGAGGTGAGGCTGATACCAGGGGAAGGGTCCATGATGGAGTTTTTACGGGGTCCGTCTATGAGGTAGGAAGAAAAATGCCGGCTCCAGCCGGCACTGGGGGTCCAATGTAGCGGCTGGTGCTGCAAAAGCAAAGGGTGACGGGTTCATCTGCCTGTGAGGCAGCCGCTTCAGCCTTTGTCGCTGGCCAATTGTACCGGCGCAAAATGACAGGTGAAGGTGCTGCCGTGGCCAGGCACGCTGCTGATCTCAAGTTTGCCGCGGTGGCGCATCAGCACATGCTTGACGATCGCCAGACCAAGCCCGGTGCCGCCGGTGTTGGAGGCCCGGCTGGAGTCCACGCGGTAGAACCGCTCGGTCAGGCGAGGCAAGTGCTTGGCGTCGATGCCCACCCCCGAGTCCTGCACCGACAGGTGCGCACCCTGGGCATCGACCCACAGGCGGATACGGATGTTGCCTTCGTCCTGGGTGTACTTGACGGCGTTGAACACCAGGTTGGAAAACGCACTACGCAGCTCCGATTCGCTGCCTTTGAGCCGCACCCCTGGCGTTGCGTCCAGGGTAATGCGCTGGTTGCGCCCGCCGGACAGTGCCTGGGCATCGTTCCTGATCGCGGCGAGCAGGGCATCGACCGCCACGGGCTGGTTGTCTGAGGGGTAGTCGGTGGCCTCCAGCTTGGCCAGCAGCAGCAGGTCGTTGAGCAGGGTCTGCATGCGCGAGCCCTGTTGGCTCATCTGCTGCAAAGCGCGGCGCCAGCGTGGGTTCACGTCTTCTACGTTGTCCAGCAGGGTTTCCAGGTAGCCGGTGATCACAGTCAGTGGCGTGCGCAGTTCGTGGGAAACGTTGGCGACGAAATCCTTGCGCATCTGTTCAAGCTGATGAATACGGGTGACATCTCGCACCAGCATGAGGTGTTCGTTGTTGCCGTAACGGGTGATGTGCAGCTGCACCCGCATGCGGTCGTTGATCGGTGAAGGGATTTCCAGGGGCTCAAGATAGTTTTCGGCCTCGAAGTACTCCTTGAAGCGCGGGTGGCGCACCAGGTTGGTCACCTGCTGGCCGCCATCCTGGGGGGTCTTGAAGCCCAGCAGGGTTTCGGCAGCACGGTTCCACCATTCAAGGTTACCGTGGCTGTCGAGCATGATCACGGCGTCGCGCAGCGCCGCGGTGGACTCCTGCACCCTGTCGATCACAGCCTGCAGCCTGCCGCGTACACGCTGATCGCGGCGCTGCAGGTGGTAGATGCTGTCGAACACTTCGCCCCACAGGCCGTAGCCATCGGGGGGGGCCTCATCGGGCTGATGGTTGCGCAGCCAGTCGTGCAGGCGCAGCAATTGCTTGAGGGTCCAGCCCAGGTAGAGCGCAAGGCCGATGGCCAGGCTCCAGCCGTAGTAGCCACTGACCAGCCCGCCGATCAGGCAGAGCGTAATCAGCAGCAGCAGGTGGCGAATCAGCGTCGCGTGCCAGTTCTGGTTCAATTTGGGGGGAATCCTTCGGATCCGGCGGCACGTTGCGAGCTTCAAGCTGCAAGATGAAGCGGATCTGTGATGCTGATAGTCCTTTTTCTAGCTTGAAACGAATGGCTTGCAGCTAGCTCTTGGTGGAGAAGCGGTAGCCGGTACCGCGTACGGTTTGTACCAGATTTTCGTAGGCCTCACCCAGGGCTTTGCGCAGGCGGCGGATATGCACATCGACGGTGCGTTCTTCCACATACACATTGCCACCCCAGACCTGATCGAGCAGTTGGCCGCGGGTGTACGCACGTTCCTGGTGGGTCATGAAGAATTGCAGCAGGCGGTATTCGGTAGGGCCCATTTCAGCGGGCTTGCCATCGATGGTGACGCGGTGGCTGATGGGGTCGAGCAGCAGGCCGCCGACTTCAATCGGTGCTTCGCTGTCGCTCGGGCCGGTGCGGCGCAGCACGGCCTTGAGGCGCGCCACCAGCTCACGCGGCGAGAACGGCTTGGTGATGTAGTCGTCTGCACCCACCTCCAGGCCCTGGATCTTGTTGTCCTCTTCACCTTTGGCGGTGAGCATGATGATCGGGATGTCACCGGTCAGCTCATCGCGCTTCAGGCGCCGGGCGAGCTCGATACCCGAGGTACCGGGCAGCATCCAGTCGAGCAGGATCAGGTCTGGTTTGCGATCGACGATGATCGCGTGGGCCTGTTGCGAGTTTTCTGCCTCCAGGCAGTCATAACCGGCCATTTCCAGGGCGACGGCAATCATCTCGCGAATAGGCGCTTCGTCGTCGACGATCAGAATGTTTCTGCCAACCATGCTCAAAACCTCTCCTGGATTCGCTGTCTTGGCCCCGCATTAGATAACGGAATTATTGCAGCTGTGTGACAGGGTATTGGCGGTTCTGGCTACATTCCATGACTGGGCCAGGGTGGGCGGGGCCGTAGCGGTGAACGGCCCACGCTTTCAGCGCAGCGCATAATCCAGCACCACGCCGATAAAGATCAGCATGCCCGCCCAGTGGTTGTGCAAGAACGCCTTGAAGCAGGACTCGCGGTCCAGCTTGCGGGTAGACCAATATTCCCAGGCAAAGCACACCGCCGCGCCCAGCAAGCCCAGGTGGAACCAGCCGCCCAGGTCGAACTGGCTGCCCGCCAGCAACAGGCACCCCAGCGACAGCATCTGCAGGCTCAGGATGATCACCCGGTCGGCATCGCCGAACAGGATGGCGGTTGATTTCACCCCTATCTTCAGGTCGTCATCACGGTCGACCATCGCGTAATAGGTGTCGTAACCCACCGTCCACAGCAGGTTGGCGATGTACAGCAACCAGGCGGCGGCTGGCAGTTGGCCACCGGCTGCGGTGAACGCCATGGGGATGCCCCAGGAATAGGCCGCGCCCAGCACCACCTGCGGGTAATAGGTGTAGCGCTTCATGAATGGATAGCAGAACGCCAGTGCTACCGCGCCAAATGACAACCACACCGTCCGGCTGTTGGTGCATAACACCAGGGCAAAGCTCACGCCCACCAGTATCGCGAACAGCGCCAGGGCCTCGCGCGGCTTAACCCGGCCACTGGCCAATGGGCGGTCTGCGGTTCGTTTGACGTGCCCGTCGACCTTGCGGTCGGCGAAGTCGTTGATGCAGCAGCCCGCGGCCCGCATCAACACCACGCCCAGGCCGAAGATCAGCACGTTTGCCAGCGTCGGTGAGCCGTTGCCCGCAATCCACACCGCCGACAGCGTCGGCCACAGCAGCAGGTAAATGCCGATGGGCCGGTCCATGCGGCTGAGCTGTACGAAATCCCAGGCCCGGGGGTGCAACCGGTTGAGTGACTTGAGCAGTTGCAGGTACATCAGCGGGCCTCCTGTTGCGCGGCTTGCCACAGCGCCGGCAGGAATACCTCCGCCACCAGCAGGTCCAGCCCGTCGCGTGAAAAACGCGAACGACGGCCCCAAAGGCCTTCGCCGGCCGCTTCGGCGGGTAGCCAGGCCTGGGGGTACCGGCAAACCTGCAGCGGGTGGCGCATGAACGCCTGGTCGCAGAACAGCAGCTCGCCGAGTGAGCGGGTGCCGAGTGTTTCCAGGTCCAGCCCGCCGCGTTCCAGGGCGCTGCGGCTGGCGACGCTGCGGGCAAACACCCACGGCTGGCCATGACCACGCAGGAACACCTCGCGTACCCAGCCTTCGGCACCCTCGGCAATGCCCAGCGCCTGGCATTCATCCAGGCGCAAGGGCTGCCAGCCCTCGAACAGCGGGGTTACCGAGAAGTGGTCGGATGACAGGCGGGTCAGACGGCGGGTCAGTGACCCCTCATCCAGCAGCCAGTCCAGAATGGGCTGGTCGAGGGGGGTGGCCAGCTGTGAATACGGTAGCCACGCGACAGCGGCTGCTTGCGGGGAGGCGTACGACACGTCGGTCTGCTTGTAACAACCAAAGAGGCCGCGAGCTTAGCATGATTGCCCCGGCTGCTAGCATAATAGCCGGCCGTGCAGGCACCACCTGAGTGCCACCACGAACCTGACCAAGCCTGAACCGAGGAAACGCGTCTCTATGAAGAAGTGGCAATGTATTGTCTGCGGCCTGATCTATGACGAGGCTGCTGGCTGGCCTGACGACGGCATCGCCCCTGGCACCCGATGGGAAGACGTGCCGGAGGATTGGCTATGCCCGGATTGCGGCGTGGGCAAGGGTGACTTCGAAATGATTTCCATCGGCTGATAAAGGAGCGGCACATGACGTCCCCTGTGGTGATCATCGGTACCGGCCTTGCGGGCTACAACCTGGCGCGTGAATTTCGCAAACTCGACGCTCAGACGCCGTTGCTGCTGATAACCGCGGACGATGGCCGTTCCTATTCCAAGCCCATGCTGTCTACCGGCTTCGCCAAGCAGAAAGACGCCGACGGCCTGTGCATGGCCGAGCCGGGGGCCATGGCCGAGCAGTTGAATGCCGAGGTACGCACGCACACGCGCATCAGTGGTATCGACCCGGGTCACAAGCGCCTGTGGATGGGTGAAGAGGCTGTGCCCTACCGCGACCTGGTGCTTGCCGTGGGCGCACAAACCATCGCGGTGCCTGTCGACGGTGATGCAGGCGACCTAGTCTTCCCGGTCAACGACCTGGAAGACTACGCACGCCTTCGCGCGGCGGCCGCAGGGAAACAGCGGGTGTTGATTCTGGGGGCTGGGCTGATCGGCTGCGAGTTTGCCAATGACATGAGTCTGGGCGGCTTCCAGGTGGACGTAGTAGCGCCGTGCGAGCAATTGATGCCGACCCTGCTGCCGCCTGCGGCGGCCAAAGCGGTGCAGGCAGGGCTGCAGCAGCTGGGTGTGCGCTTTCACCTGGGGCCGGTGCTGACGCGCTTGCAACGCTGCGACGGCGGCCTGCAAGCGCATCTCTCCGATGGCCTGGTGGTTAATTGTGACCTGGTGATCTCGGCCATCGGCCTGCGCCCCCGCACCGACCTGGCCACGGCTGCCGGTTTGCAGGCTGGCCGCGGCGTCAGCGTTGACCGCTACCTGCGTACCTCACATGCCAACATCCACGCCTTGGGCGATTGCGCAGAGGTCGATGGCATCAACCTGCTGTATGTCATGCCGCTGATGAGCTGTGTACGGGCCTTGGCACAGACCCTGGTCGGTAACCCCACAGCGGTCGCCTACGGCCCAATGCCCATCACCGTCAAGACGCCGGCTTGCCCGCTGGTGGTGTCGCCCCCGCCAACGAGCCAGCCTGGTGCTTGGCAGGTAGAGGGCCAAGGCAATGACATCAAGGCGCTGTGCCTCGATGCTGAGGGCAGCTTGCTGGGCTATGCGTTGACCGGCGCGGCCGTAACGGAGCGGCTGGCATTGAATCGTCAGCTCCCTCCTGTAATGGCGTGAATGGCTTATGTTTTGTCGCTAATGGCTTTTTATGGCCCACACAATGGCCGCGCTGATACTGGCGCGGCCCTGATGCTCGTGCCATTCTCACTCTCGTCTGCCGCAGATTAGAGCCTGCGGTGCCTTGAGCGCTGCTCCAAGGGCAGCACGGCATAACAACAAGAATTCCGTCAAAGAGGCTTTACCATGCGCAAACCAGATCTCGCCAACGTCATCGCCGAGAAGGCTGACCTGTCCAAGGACAAGGCCAACGAGGTGTTGAACACAATTCTCGAGCAAATCACCCTTGCCGTTAACACGGGCAATGTGACCTTGGTGGGTTTTGGCACCTTCGAGAAGCGCCACCGGGGCGCCCGCACCGGCAAAAACCCGCAAACTGGCGAGCCCGTGAAAATCAAGGCCAGCAACACGGTTGCTTTCAAACCTGGCAAGGACCTGCGCGAGGGTGTGAACAGCCCTGCAAAACCCGCGAAGAAGAGCAAGTAACTGCGCTTGGCGCCTGTTGAACATGGCCTGACGGGCGCCTGAGGGCGCCCTTCTCATGAATGCAGGAAAATGTCCCGGAATGGATTAATTTGCTCAATAAAAGGATAAACTGCGGCGCTTAGTCACTTTTTATTCGAGGCGCGTTGATGAAGTTCCGCTTTCTTCTCTGGGCCATGGGGTTGTTGATGGCCAGGGCCAGCCGCAACAACCCTGCCTTCCAGCAGCAGCTCAAGGGCAAGGACCTGGTTTTCCAGATGCAAACGCTGGACGGCAAGGTGGCCCGGCACTTCATCGTCAGTAACGAGCGGGTCAGCAGCAAGGGCGGTTCATACCCGGAGCCGGCCTTCGCCATTGCCTTCAAGGACGCCGCCTACGGCTTTGCCACCCTGCAGGCCGCCAACAAGCAGTTGGCATTCATGCAGGGCATTCAGGACAAGCACATCCAGATCAAGGGTAACCCGGCGCTGGTAATGTGGTTTCAGGGCCTGATGAAATACCTGAAACCCAAAAAGAAACGCTGAAACACTAGGGGTCGCCTATGCGGCCCCTGTCATTTTAGTGCGGCGTCTGGAACTGCGAAGCCAGTTCCCGCAGCAGGCTCTCGGCCTCAAGCACCTTGCTGACGACATCCTCGGCTTTTTCCCGCACCAGGCCCAGGCGCTCCAGCAATTCATCGGGTATTTCGTCCTGCGGCCCAGAGCCGATGCCCCGAGAACGCAGCAGCCGGGTGGCCAGAAACACCAGGTTGGGGAACGCGGAGTACTCCCCGTCATAGCCTGGGTCGTGCTGGAAGCGTAGCGCCGTCGACAGCTCATCGGGCATGTCCCAGAGCTTCATCAGCCAGGCACCGATCTGCTCCCGGCTGATGCCCAGCAGGTGCTGTTCGACGTAGGTGTGGCACACGTGCGGGTTTACTTCCAGGTGGCGGCAGATCAGCGAAAAGTGCGGCGGGAACACATGGGCCAGCAGCAGGTAGCCAAAATTGTGCAGCAGCCCTGCCAGGTAGGTGAGCCCTGCTTCCGGGCGCTCGGCCCGAGGCATGGCGCGGGTGAGCCCTTCGATCACCGCAGCGGTATAGATCGATTGTTGCCAGTAGGGGGTCGCCTGCTGAGGCTGATCCTTGGGCAGGCTCAGGGTTTTGCCAAGCGCAAGGCCGAGGGCCAGGTTGATGACCAGGTCGAAGCCCAGCACGCGAACAATGGCGTCTTCCACCGAGCGTACCTTGCCCGGTGAGGCGTAATAGGGTGATGCCGCCCAGCTGACCACCTGGGCCGCCAGTGCCGGGTCGGTTTCAACCACGCCGGTGATGTCGTCGATGCTGGCGTTGGGGTCTACACGCAGCTTCATGATTTTCTGCGCGGTATCGGCCAGCGGCGGGATCTCGATGGTTTCTTCGAGGCGCTTCTGGATGCGTCGGGCGGTGAAGGCCTGGACGGCCTGGCTGATTTCCCGGGTATCGTCATCCGGGCGGTCGAGGTTAGGCCGGATGGCCTTTACGTCCTGGCCGAAGCTGCTGGCGCTGGCCTTGGCCAGCAGGCGCTTGAACGGCTCGCGCTCGATCTCCAGCAGCAGGCCGGTTTCACCGGACTGGATAAACACCTGCTCGACGTCGAGCAGGCTTTTTTCATACTGGCACGGCGAGCTGGTAAGTGCGGGGATGCCCGGCAGCACCTTCAGCTGGTGCTTGTCGAGCATCTGCCGCAAACGTGGCATGGGCACTGCAGTGAGCTTGCGACCGGTCAGCTCGGCCAGGCGGTTAAGGTCCAGCAACTGGCTCTGCGGGAACAGCACCATGAGTGCCCCGACCTCGTCATCCAGCAGTACAGCCTGTACGCAGGCGGCCGCAGGCGGTGGCGGGTGGGCCAACACCTCGCGGTAGGCAACGCCGAGCTTGTCGAGCAGCAGGCGTATGACCGAAGGCGTATGTGGGGCTGCGGTGTCCAGGGCAACTTGAGTCATGGTCCGTATCCACTGATTCTTTTAAACACGAAGTATAACCAGCCACGGCGCAAAACTGGATCCATTGTGGGACGCAGGTCACACCTGGCCATATTGCTGGCCGTGACGCAGCCAGCGATCGAGCAGCGGGCTGACATGCTCTGGCCAGCGTGCCACCAAGGCCTGGGCCGCGTCGCGCACCGCCGGCAGCAGGTCGGCATCACGCATCAGGTCGGCCACCTTGAATTGCAGCAGCCCGGTTTGCCGGGTGCCGAGCATTTCGCCGGGGCCACGCAGCTCCAGGTCTTTTTCGGCGATGATGAAGCCATCGTTGGTTTCGCGCATGATGCCCAGGCGTTCGCGGCCGATTTGCGACAACGGCGGGTGATACAGCAGTACGCAGTGGCTGGCGGCGCTGCCCCGGCCCACCCGGCCCCGCAGCTGGTGCAGCTGTGCCAGGCCCAGGCGCTCAGGGTTCTCGATGATCATCAGGCTGGCGTTGGGCACATCCACGCCGACTTCGATAACCGTGGTGGCAACCAGCAGCTGCAGGTTGCCGGCCTTGAACTCGGCCATGATCTCGGCCTTCTCGGCAGGCTTCATGCGGCCATGAATAAGCCCGACACGAAGTTCGCCCAAGGCGCTGCCCAGCTCTTCATAGGTGCTTTCGGCGGCCTGGCAGGTCAGTTCTTCGGACTCTTCGATCAGGGTGCACACCCAGTAGGCCTGGCGCCCCTCGGCGCAGGCCGCACGTACCCGTTCGACCACTTCGAAGCGGCGGCTGTCAGCCACCAGTACGGTGTTGACCGGGGTACGGCCAGGCGGCAGTTCATCCAGCACCGAGGTGTCCAGGTCGGCATAGGCGCTCATGGCCAGTGTGCGCGGGATGGGTGTGGCGGTCATGATCAGCTGATGGGGGCACAGCGTACCGGCAACACCCTTCTTGCGCAGGGCAAGGCGCTGCTGCACGCCAAAGCGGTGTTGCTCGTCGATGATCGCCAGGGCGAGGCTCTTGAATTTCACCTCTTCCTGGAACAACGCATGGGTACCGACCACCATCGGTGCACCGTTGACGATCTGTTCCAGGGCACTGGCCCGCGCCTTGCCCTTGAGCTTGCCGGCCAGCCAGGCGACTTCGATGCCCAGCGGTTCGAGCCAGCGCTTGAAGGTGATGTAGTGCTGCTCGGCAAGAATCTCGGTGGGGGCCATGAGCGCCACCTGGTAGCCCGCCTCCAGCGCCTGCAACGCTGCCAGGGCGGCGACCACCGTCTTGCCGGCGCCCACATCGCCCTGCACCAGGCGCAGCATCGGCTCGTGCTGGCTCAGGTCATAGGCAATCTCGTTGGCCACCCGCTGCTGCGCGCCGGTTGGCTGGAAGCCCAGGTTCGCCAGGTATTTCGCCGGCAGGTGGCCAGGCTTGGGCAATACCGGGGCGCGCAGGCTGCGCAGGCTTTCACGCAGGCTCTGCTGCGACAGCTGGTGGGTGAGCAGCTCTTCGAACGCCAGGCGATGCTGAGCCCAGTGATGGCCCTCGGCAAGCTCATCCAGGTCAGCATCGGCTGGCGGGTTGTGCAGGTAGCGAATGGCCTCGTCCAGCGGTGCCAGCTGGTAGTCGCGGGCCAGTTCGTCGGGCAGCCAGTCTGGCAGGCTACGGGGGCCGAGCATGGCCAGGCTTTGCTGGCACAGCAGGCGCAGACGCTGCTGGGTAAGGCCTTCGGTGGACGGGTAGATCGGGGTCAGGGTCTGTTCAACCGGCGGTGGCGGCTCGTCGCCATTCAACGCCCTGTATTCGGGGTGGTAGATTTCAAGGCCCGAGGCACCGGGCCGTGCTTCGCCATAACAGCGCAAATGGGTACCCCGCTTGAGGCCCTCTTTTTGCGCGCTGCTGAAGTGGTAGAAGCGCAGGCTCAGTACGCCGCTGCCGTCACCCAGGCGCACCACCAGACTGCGGCGTTTGCCCATGGTCACATCGGCGCCGCTGACCACGCCCTCGATGACCGCATCCTGCCCCGGGCGCAACTGCCCGATGGGCACTACACGGGTGCGGTCCTGATAGCGCAGGGGCAGGTGGAACAGCACATCCTGCAGGTTCTCCAAGCCAACCTTGGCGAGCTTTTCCGCCATGGCATCGCCTACGCCCTTGAGTACCGTTACCGGTACCTTCGACAACTCACTCATGGCTCAGGCGGTTTGTTCGGCAGGGGCTTTGGCGACCGAGCACAGGCGGATCGAGTCGGCCAGAATCTCGATGGCCTTGGGCCGCGGGAAACTGGCGCGCCAGGCGATGGCCACCGTGCGGAAGGGCGCGGGTGCGGTGAGTGGGCGCACTTCGATCACGCCGGGGGCATAGTGATGACTGTGCACGGCCGAGAGCGGAAGGATCGACACGCCAAGGCCAGATGCCACCATATGGCGGATGGTTTCCAGCGAACTGGACTCGACCGTGGTGTGGCGGGCACCTTCGCCACCCTTGTTCAGGGTCGGGCAGGCTTCCAGTACCTGGTCGCGGAAACAATGGCCTTCGCCGAGCAGCAGCAGGCTCTTGTCGTTGAGCATGGCCGTGTCGATGGTCTTCTTGGCCGTCCAGGGGTGGTCGGCTGGCATCAGGGCGCAGAACGGCTCGTCATACAGCGGCAAGGTCAGCACGTCGGCTTCGTTGAACGGCAGGGCGATGATCACTGCATCCAGTTCGCCGTTGCGCAGTTTTTCACGTAGCACATGGGTGAAGTTTTCTTCGATGTACAGCGGCATCTGCGGGGCCACACGGTGCAGCTGCGGGATCAGGTGCGGGAACAGATAAGGGCCGACCGTGTAGATGGCGCCGACTTTGAGTGGTGCTGTGAGCTGGTTTTTACCGGCCTGCGCCAGCTCGCGAATGCCCTGGGCCTGCTCGAGCACCTTCTGCGCCTGGGCAACGATGCCTTCGCCGACCGGGGTCAGGCGCACCGCGCTTTTGCTGCGTTCGAAGATCAGCACGCCAAGCTCGTCCTCGAGCTTCTTCACACCGACCGACAGGGTGGGCTGGCTCACGTGACAACGTTCGGCGGCATGGCCGAAGTGCTGTTCCTGAGCGAGTGTGACGATGTAGCGGAGTTCTGTGAGGGTCATAACGTGCGTCCATGAAGTTGCGAGCCCAGCATAGCGGCTGCAATCGATAGACGCACGTTATCAGACTTGCTGATTTGTGACAGAAACAAAAGTATCAGCGGCGGTCCAGGGAGTACACAAACGGTGCCACGACTTCGATGGTGCCGTTGTTCAGCAATTCCGGCGGTGGCTTGGGTACCGTGCCGGCCCGGCGGATCATCTCCAGCGTTGCCCGGTCCAGCGAAGCACTGCCCGAGCCACCGGCCATGGCATACGACACGACCTTGCCCTCGGCATCCACTACAAAACGCAGGCGGTTGATGCCCTGCAGGCCGCGGCGACGTGCATCCTCAGGGTAACGCTTGTATTTCGCCAGGTGACGCAGCAGGTCGCTTTGCCAGGTTGGCAAGGCGTTGCTGTTGGACGCAATGCTCGGTGCCGGAGCCGCCGATTTCTGCGGTGGCGTGTTGCTGGGCGGTGCGTCCACGGTCTGTTCGGTTGGCGGCGCTTCCTTAGGCGGCTCAGGCTTTTTCTCAGGCTTGGGCGGTTGTGGCTTGGCCTTGGGCTTGGGCGGCTTGGGGATGGCGATCTTGGGTTTCGGGGCTTCCGCCAGCTTGGGCAATGGAGGCTCTTCGACCGGCGCCGGTGGCTGGGGTACCGCTTTGGGTGGGGGCGGTGGCGCAGGCTCGGGCAACGGCGCCAGCTCGACCATCATGGCTGCCGGTGGCAGCTCGATGGCCTGGGGCACCGACCAGTTGAGCATGAGCAGCACAGCGACGGCATGGACACCCAGCACAAGCGCCAGGCTGCCGCTGTAACGCGCCAGATTGTGCCGCGTCTTCGTCATTTCTTGGCTGCCGTCTCGAGACCTACCAGACCGACTTTCAAGTAGCCGGCCGCGCGCATGTTGTTCATCACTTCCATCAGGTCACCGTAGTCCACGCCCTTGTCGGCCTGGAAGAAGATGGTGGTCTCCTTGTCACCTTTGGTCTTGGCGTCGAGCATCGGGCCAAGCCGGTCGGGTGCTGGAACCTGATCGTCGCCGACATACAGCTTCTGGTCGGCCTTGACGCTGACGAACACCGGTTTCTCGGGCCTTGGCGCCGGCTTCGCCGTGGAGGCGGGCAGGTCGACCTTGATATCGACCGTGGCCAGGGGGGCTGCGACCATGAAGATGATCAACAGCACCAGCATCACGTCGATGAAGGGGGTGACGTTGATCTCGTGGTTTTCGGCGAGGTCATCGCCACCTTCGTTAAGATGCAGGCCCATGGCTTACCCCACTTTCACCATGTGCGGGGCAGCGCGCTCGCCACCCTGGTGGTCCAGGTCACGGCTGACCAGCAGCAGTACCTGGGCGGAGGCGTCGGATACCTGTGCCTTGTAACCCGCGATGGAGCGGGCGAAGACGTTGTAGATGACCACGGCAGGAATCGCCGCCACCAGGCCCAGGGCTGTGGCCAGCAAGGCTTCGGCAATACCAGGTGCTACTACTGCCAGGTTGGTGGTCTGAGTCTTGGCGATGCCGATGAAGCTGTTCATGATGCCCCAGACCGTACCGAACAGGCCGACGAAAGGCGCGGTGGAGCCGATGGTTGCCAGTACCCCGGTGCCGCTGCTCATGTTGCGGCCGCTGGCGTGTACCAGGCGCTCCAGGCGGAAGCTGACGCGCTCCTTGATACCTTCTTTTTCGCGGGCGTTGGCTGACAGGCGCATTTCTTCGAGCGCGTCGTGGACCAGGGTGTGGGCCAGGGTGCCTTCCTTGTTGGAGACCTCGCTGGCCTCTTTCAGGCTGGCGGACTTCTTCAACTGGGCGATCTCGCCACGCAGGCGACGCTTGGCACCCAGCAGTTCGAAGCCTTTGGCGATCCAGATGGTCCAAGTGATGATGGACGCGATGGCCAGGCCGATCATGACCGCCTTGACCACCACGTCGGCGTTTTTGTACATGCCCCATGGGGACAGGTCGTGGGCCATGCCCAGCGAAGTATCTTCAACCAGGGCCTCGACGCTTGGGTCGACGGCAGCCGGGGCATCTGCAGCGTTAGCCGGGGCCGCTTCGCCGGCCGGCGCGGCAGCGGTGTTTGCCGGAGCAGAAGCAGCGGCCGGTGCGGCGGTGGCATTGGCGTTAGGCTCATCGGCCATGGCCATCGGGGCCAGCACCAGGCTGAAGGCCAGGGCGATGGCGCGCCAGGCGCGCGACTGGGTTGGCGAAGCGGAAGGTTGATTACGTGTCATGCTGGCCGGACCTGATGAAGATAAAGGTGGATGTTCTTCAAGGCCTCGAGGTAGGCCGAGAACAATTTGGTCGCCATTATTGCAAGTAATTCTTGTTAACAAAAGTAATCTTGTTGCTTTTTTCGCCTACGGTTGGGCGGATCTATCGGTCTAAGGGGGTTTCAGATGTCGGACCTTTCGGTCTTGATAGTAGGTTGTGGCGATGTCGGCGGCCGTCTGGCCCGGCAGATGTTGGCGCGTGGTTGGCATGTCAGTGGGCTGCGTCGCACTGTGGGGCAACTGCCCCACGGGGTGGTACCTGTGGCCGCTGACCTGGCCGAGCCGGCAATACCGTCTGCCTGGCCAAGCCATGCACCGGATTACCTGGTGTACTGCGTGGCGGCCAGCCAGCATGACGAAGCCGGCTACCAGGCGGCCTACGTGCAGGGCCTGCGCCATGTGCAAGGCTGGTTGGCTGAGCGAGGGCAGCGCCCGCGTCGGCTGTTGTTCGTCTCCAGCAGCAGTGTGTTTGCGCAGAAGGGCGGGGAATGGGTGGATGAGCAGTCGCCTACCAGCCCTGAAGGGTATTCGGGGCGGGTGATGCTGGAGGCGGAGCAACTGGCCTTGGCGGGTGAGTGCCCGGCGAGTGTGGTACGCCTGACCGGCATCTACGGCCCGGGCCGCGAGTGGCTGCTCAGCCAGGTTCGCCAGGGTTACCGGGTGGCCGAGCAGCCGCCGTTGTACGGCAACCGCATCCACGCCGAGGACGCTGCCAGCCTGCTGGCGTTCCTGTTGCAGGCCGATGCCGATGGCCGGGCGCTGGACGATTGCTACATCGGCGTGGATGACGACCCTGCACCGCTGGCCGATGTGGTCGGCTGGCTGCGTGAGTACATGGGCGTTACACACTGGTCCGATGAGCAGCGGGTACGGCGCACTGGCAGCAAACGCTGCAGCAATGCCCGTGCGCGGGCCCTGGGTTGGGTGCCGGCATACCCGAGCTACAAAGAAGGGTACGCGGCCATTTTGCAGGGTTCGGTTAGCAACTAACCCAGCTCTTTGGGCTGCACATCACACCCCTGTGGGAGCGGGTTCACCCGCGAAGCAAGCAGCGCGGTGGATGGCACCGGCTTCGCCGGTGTTCGCGGCTGAAGCCGCTCCCACACGGCCCTGCTATATCAACACGTTATGTACAGTTGCAGGCCGGTAAGAGCAGCTTGCGGTGCGGCGCCCGGCCTTAGTTCTGCTCCAGCAACCACTGCCGCTTGCCGGCCGCCAGTTGCGGCATCTCGTCCGGCTGCGCGCGGTTGACTGCCTGGGAAATCTCCAGCTGCTTGCCCGTGCGCTTGATGATGAACGGCGCACCTTGCTGGTTGCGCTCAAGCCACAGGCTGTCATTGCTGCCGCCCATGGTCGCGCAATCCCCCGCGAGGCACAGCGCGAAGCGATCCGGGCCGGGCAGGCCGGTAACGCTACCGGTATCGCTGAAGCGTACCGTGCCACCTGTGCCCTGGCCTTCGATGATCTTCCAGTCGCCACCCAGATAGGCCTGATACAGCGCCTGCTCGAAGCTGCTACCCAGCTGCGCGTTGCCCGCAGCAGGTGCGTTGGCACGTACGAACGTCTGCTTGGCGCCCTGTGGGTCGACCATTTGCAGTTCATCGCCATTCAAGGACAGCTGCTCGGTGGCACCGCCGTCGAAGGTGGCCACCCATTGCTTGTCATTGGTGCTGAGTTGCCCGTCGGCACCCTCAAAACCGTTGCTGTAACTGGCCCGTTGTTGGGCCACATCGAGCTTCCACTCGAATACCGGGCCATTGGCATCCAGGGCCTGGCGCAGGTTGTTGCCTTTGACGGCAGCGGTGATGGCCTGCTGGTTGATCCAGGTGCCATTGAAATCTTCAGGTTTGTGGCTGGCGCAGCCGCCCAGAAGCAGGGCTGCCAGCGTGAGAGGCAGTGCTAGACGCATGACGGAAAACCTTGCAGAAGAGGAGGGCGACAGGCAGAGCCTGCCGCCGCAGGCATCATTCGATGACCAGAATCGCGTCCATTTCGACCTGCGCACCTTTTGGCAGCGCAGCAACGCCGATGGCGGCACGGGCAGGGTATGGCTGCTCGAAGTAGCGGCCCATCACCTCGTTGACCGTGGCGAAGTGGCTCAGGTCGGTCAGGAAGATGTTCAGCTTGACGATGTCCTTGAACGAGCCACCGGCAGCTTCAGCCACTGCCTTGAGGTTTTCGAACACCTGCACGGTCTGGGCTTCGAAGCCTTCGACCAGCTCCATGGTCTTCGGGTCGAGCGGGATCTGCCCCGACATGTACACGGTGTTTCCGGCCTTGATCGCCTGCGAGTAGGTGCCGATGGCGGCTGGGGCCTTGTCGCTGTTGATGACGGTCTTGCTCATGATGACTCCTTGCGGTTGGCGGGCTACGTACGCATGCGGGTGATGCGGACCACACCGGTCAAGGTACGCAGTTTCTTGATCACACGCGCCAGGTGCACGCGGTCGTGCACGCTGACCACCAGTTGGACCACGCTGATACGGCCGTCGCGTTCGTCCATGCTGATCTTCTCGATGTTGCCATCGGCCGCATTGACGCTGCTGGCCAGCAGCGCGATCAGGCCGCGCTGGTGCTCAAGCTCGACACGCAGCTCGACATTGAATTCGCCGGTAATGTCCTTGGCCCAGGAAAGCTGCACACATTTCTCTGGGTTATGGCGGATTTCGCTGATGTTCCGGCAGTTTTCCAGGTGCACCACCATGCCTTTGCCCGCCGACAGGTGGCCGACAATGGGGTCGCCAGGGATGGGCGTACAGCATTTGGCGTAGCTGAGCACCAGCCCTTCGGTGCCACGGATGGCCAGCGGGCCTTCGGGTGCGGGCAGTTGCTCGCCCTCGGCCGACAGCAGCCTGCGCGCGACCACGTAGGCCATGCGGTTGCCAAGGCCGATGTCTTCCAGCAGGTCCTCGATCAGCTCCAGGCGATACTCCGCCAGAATGGCCTGGATACGCTCCTGCGCAATCTGCTCCAGGCTGCTGTCGAAGCCGGTGAGCACCTTGTTCAGCAAGCGCTCGCCCAGGCTGATGGACTCCGAACGGCGCTGTTGCTTGAGCGCGTGGCGGATATGGGTGCGCGCTTTGCCAGTGACCACGAAGTTGAGCCAGGCCGGGTTCGGCCGTGCACCGGGGGCACTGACGATTTCAACCGTCGAGCCGCTTTGCAAGGGCTCGGACAGCGGTGCCAGGCGCCGGTTGATGCGGCAGGCGATACAGCTGTTGCCCACATCGGTGTGCACCGCGTAGGCGAAGTCCACCGCGGTGGAGCCTTTGGGCAGCTCCATGATGCGGCCTTTGGGCGTGAACACGTAGACCTCGTCCGGGAACAGGTCGATCTTCACGCTCTCGATGAATTCCAGCGAGTTGCCCGCACGTTGCTGCAGCTCGAGGATGCCCTTCACCCATTGCCTGGCCCGGGCGTGGTTGCCCTTGGGTTGCTCGTCCTCGTTGGACTTGTACAGCCAGTGCGCCGCAATGCCGTTGTTGGCCATCTCTTCCATCTCCGCCGTGCGGATCTGGATTTCGATGGGCACACCGTGCATGCCGAACAGGGTGGTGTGCAACGACTGGTAGCCGTTGGCCTTGGGGATGGCGATGTAGTCCTTGAACCGGCCCGGCAGCGGCTTGTAGAGGTTGTGCACGGCACCCAGCACGCGGTAGCAGGTGTCGACCTTGTCGACCACGATGCGGAAGGCATACACGTCCATGATCTCGTTGAAGGCGCGGCGCTTGCCACGCATCTTCTTGTAGATGCCATAGAGGTGTTTCTGCCGGCCGCTGACCTCGCCCTGGATACCGTCGGCGGCCAGGCAGTGGGCCAGCGATTGCTCGATCTTGGCGACGATTTCCTTGCGGTTGCCCCGCGCGCTCTTCACTGCCCGGTTGATCAGCGACGAGCGCATCGGGTGCATGGCCTTGAAGCCGAGGTCTTCGAACTCTACGCGTACGGTGTGCATCCCCAGGCGGTTGGCGATGGGGGCATAGATTTCGAGGGTTTCCTTGGCGATGCGCCGGCGTTTTTCACCGGACAGCACTTCCAGCGTGCGCATGTTGTGCAGGCGGTCGGCCAGCTTAACCAGGATCACGCGGATATCGCGTGCCATGGCCATGGCCATCTTCTGGAAGTTTTCAGCCTGGGCTTCTGCCTTGGTCTCGAAGTTCATCTGGGTCAGCTTGCTGACCCCATCGACCAGTTCGGCCACCGTCTCGCCGAACTGCTGGCTGAGGGCTTCCTTGGCAATGCCGGTGTCTTCGATCACGTCGTGCAGCATGGCTGCCATCAGGCTCTGATGGTCCATGTGCATGTCGGCAAGGATACTGGCCACAGCCAGCGGGTGGGTAACGTAGGGCTCGCCGCTGCGGCGGCGCTGCCCGTCGTGGGCCTGTTCTGCGTAGAAATAGGCGCGGCGAACCAGGTTGACCTGTTCGGGCCCTAGGTAGGTCGACAGCCGTTCGGCCAAGACTTCTATACCCGGCATGGGTTCACCTCCTGCCGAGGGAGAGGGCCTTGCGCCGTGCGACGTCGACCAGGCATCAATCAGACAGCCTCGTTCGACTCGTCCTCGAATGCGGCGAAGACCGGATCCTCGGTGACGATCTCTTCAGCAGCGATGAACTCGTTGGTGACGATGCCTTCGGCGATTTCACGCAGGGCAACAACGGTCGGCTTGTCGTTTTCCCACGCAACGCGTGGCTCTTTGCCGCCGGTCGCCAGCTGGCGAGCGCGCTTGGTCGAGAGCATGACCAGCTCAAAGCGGTTATCCACGTGTTCCAGGCAGTCTTCAACAGTTACGCGGGCCATGGTCTTCCTCAGTAGCAAATGCGGTGGGCGTGCAGCCCAATAGTGGGCAGGCGGACTCGATAGTATAAAAATTCACCAGCCAATAGGGAAGCGCTGTTTTGCTCCGGCAGCGCCTGAGACCGTGGCGATTGCCGTAAAATGGCCGGACCAGACACCCTCCTGCATAGGCCTGACGATAACCTCAGAGCATCGCGTCACGCAACCGCGGGGTCAGCTCTTCGAACAGGGTCTGTACCGAGCGCAGCGCGCGACAGTCGGGCCGGGTCAACAGCCACAGTTGGGTATCGCAACCGGGCAGTGGGCCACTGAGGGCGTCCACCCCCGGCAACGTGTGCACCATGTAGTCGGGCAGGGCGGCCACACCCAGGCCGGCCGTTACCAGTTGGGCAATGGTCGACATGCCACTGCACTGGTAGCGCGGGCTCAGCCCCGGGTGGTGCTGGTTGCGCCAGACCACGGTTGGGTGGTCCTGCATGGAATCGTCTGGCGCAATCCACGGCACACTGTTCGTCGACTCGGCCAGGGCGTCGCGCCAATGGGACTGGCCGCAGATCACATAGGAGGTGGACCCCAGGTTGCGACCCACCAGGTGTTCCGGCGGCGTGTTGGTCAGGCGCAGGGCAATATCGGCGTCGCGCCGGCTGAGGTTGGCAAATGTGTTGGACGTGCCCATCTCAAGCGACAGGGCCGGATAGTTGGGCATGAATTCGGCCAGTGCGGGCAGCAACAGGCTGTGCATGACCGCCTCGGTGCACGTCAGGCGTACGGTCCCGCTGACCACCTGCTCGCCACTGGTCAGGGCGATGCGTGCGGCATCCAGCGCCTGTTCCGCGCGCTCGGCCTGCTCGGCCAGTGCCTGGGCAGTGTCGGTTGGCAGGTAACCTTTGCGGCTTTTCACGAACAGCGCGGTGCCTAGCGCCGATTCCAGCCGGCGGATGGAGCGGAACACCGTCGACACGTCTACCTTCAGCAGTTCGGCCGCCTTGGCCAGCGAGCGCCCGCGTTCCAGTGCGAGCACCAGGGTCAGGTCGGCATGGGTAATCTGATATTGCATTGGTGCACGCTCTGCTTGCCGAATTGCCAATGTCTGTTGCGTTTTGGCCATTTTATAGTGAAACGGCCCCCGGGAAGCAATGCACCCGATGCGGCAATCAATCCCCACGATGGGAACGTGACAATAACAACAGCAGCAACCATCGCCGCCCTCGAGGCGTCATCCGTAGCACCACATCGCCGCAGTAAACCCAAGGATGTACAGCCATGACGTCGGTCCCCCCGTGCGCCAGCCGTTCCCGCGAGATTAATGGATTCCCGCAGGCAAGGCTTTTCAACGGTTCACCTTCTAATCCTGCGCCTCTTCTTTACAATGGCGCCCCCGTTGCAGGCCAAGGCATGGGCCCCGGATGATCCGGCGCTGATCGCAGATTCTCGACGAGTGAGCGCGGGCCTTTGCAAAGGCCTGTGAAAAACAATTCCAACACCGGCGGCTAATACTCATGAGCAACTACACAGAAGCCGGCCGCCCACCCGATGTGGCAGCCGATGCGGGTACACAGGCCCAGGGCAAGGGCCTGGCAAAAGGGCGGCTGGGGCTGCTCGCCAGCGTGGTTCTGGGCATCTCGACCATTGCGCCCGTCTATACACTGACTGGCGCCCTTGGCCCTACCGTGCGCGAGGTGGGCGCCCACTTGCCTGCCGTGTTCATCGTCGGCTTCCTGCCCATGCTGCTGGTGGCGCTGGGGTATCGTGAACTGAATTCGGCAGAGCCTGACAGTGGCACCTCGTTCACCTGGTCGGCACGGGCGTTCGGCCCCATGATCGGTTGGATCGGCGGTTGGGGGCTGGTGGTGGCAACTACCATCGTGCTGTCGAACCTGGCCGGCGTGGCGGTGGACTTCTTCTACCTGTTCCTCGGCCAGATCACCGGCAACCACGACCTCGCCGCGCTCGCGGACCACCTGCTGATCAACATCGTCACCTGTTGCGTGTTCATCGCGCTGGCAGTGTGGATCTGCTGCCGCGGCATGGCCACGACCATGACGGTGCAGTACGGCCTGGTGGCGTTGCAGCTGCTGGTACTGGTCGGCTTTGCCTTCGCGGCGTTCGGTGAAACCACCGCGCCGCCGCCGCTGGAATTCGATTTCGCCTGGTTCAACCCGTTCGGCGTCGAATCGTTCTCAGCCTTCGCGGCCGGGCTTTCGCTGTCGATCTTCATCTTCTGGGGCTGGGATGTGTGCCTGACCGTCAGCGAAGAGTCGGTAGGCAGTGAAGAAGTACCGGGCAAAGCCGCCACCTGGACGGTGCTGCTGATTCTGGGTTTGTACCTGCTTACCGCCATTGCCACCCTGCAGTTTGCCGGCATCAGCGAACAGGGCCTGGGCCTGAACAACCCGCGCATTCAGGAAAACGTATTCGCGCACCTGGCAGGGCCGGTGATGGGGCCGCTGGCCATTCTGATGTCCGTGGCGGTGCTGGCCAGCACCGCGGCTTCGTTGCAGTCGACCTTTGTATCGCCGGCCCGCACCTTGTTGGCCATGGGTTACTACGGTGCGGTGCCGCAGAAGTTCGCCAAGGTCTGCCCCCGCTCCCAAACCCCGCGGTACGCCACCATTTGTGCGGGTGTGGCAGCGGGCCTGTTCTACGTGACCATGCGCACCCTCAGTGAAAACGTGCTGGCGGACACCATCACCGCGCTGGGCATGATGATCTGCTTCTACTACTCGCTAACGGCCTTTGCCTGCGTCTGGTACTTCCGCCGCAGCCTGTTCGACAGCCTGCGCCACTTCTTCATGCGTGGCCTGTGCCCGCTGGTGGGTGGGGTAATCCTGTCGGTGATCTTCGTGCGCACGGCCATCGACAGCGCTTCACCGGATTTCGGCAGCGGCTCGCATGTCGGTGGGTTGGGCCTGGTGTTCGTGATCGCCGCCATCATCTCGGTGCTGGGCATCGTGCTGATGCTGTTGTCGCGGCTGCGGGCACCGGCCTACTTCCTGGGGGCGACGCTGCGCCAGCAGGCCACGCTTTCTATCCCGGAATGATGCGCAAGGGGCGCTGTGCGCCCCGGCCCGTGGACGCAGGCTTCAGCCAACCAGCTCGGTCAGCAGGGCCCCGTGGCGCTGTTGCTGGTTTTTCAGCAGCAGGCGATTGGCACGGAACACTGCTTTCAGGTCCAGCAGCGCTGTTGCGAAATCGTCATTGATGATGACGTAGTCGTATTCGGCATAGTGCTGCATCTCGCTGACCGCTTCTTTCATGCGCCCGGCGATGATCTGCTCGCTGTCCTGCCCACGGTTATCCAGGCGATGGCGCAGGGCCTCCTGGCTGGGCGGCAGGATGAACACCGACAGCGCGTTGGGCATCAGCTTGCGCACCTGCTGGGCGCCCTGCCAGTCGATTTCCAGAATCAGGTCATAGCCCTCGTCGAGTGTTTGTTGCAAGGCGCTGCGGGACGTGCCGTAGAAGTTGCCGAACACTTCGGCATGCTCCAGGAAGTCGCCCTGGTCGATCAGCGCCCTGAATGCGTCGTGCGCCACGAAATGGTAATTGACCCCGTGTTCCTCGCCCGGGCGCATGGTGCGGGTGGTGTGCGAGACCGAGACGCGAATGTGCGGGTCTTCTGCGGTCAGGGCAGTGACCAGGCTGGTCTTGCCGGCGCCCGAAGGGGCCGAAACGATGTAGAGGGTACCGCTGCAGTGGTTCATGGTCGGGTGGCCTTACTCGATGTTCTGTACTTGTTCACGCATCTGTTCGATCAGCACCTTCAGGTTGACCGCTGCTTGCGTGCTGCGTGGGTCGAAGGCCTTGGAGCCCAGGGTGTTGGCTTCGCGGTTGAGTTCCTGCATCAGGAAATCCAGGCGCCGGCCGGCAGCGCCACCGCCCTTCAGTACGCGGCGCACTTCGGTGACGTGGGTGCTGAGGCGGTCGAGTTCCTCGGCCACATCACTCTTCTGGGCCAGCAGTACCATCTCCTGCTCCAGGCGTTGCGGGTCCAGTTCGGCCTGCAGATCGCTGAAACGGTCGAGCACCTTCTGACGCTGGGTGGCCAGCATCTGCGGCACGAGTGCGCGCAGGGTGGTCACCTCGTTGGCCATGCTGTCCAGGCGTTCGTTGATCAGCCTGGCCAGCTCCACACCCTCGCGCTGGCGCCCGGCTTTCAGTTCGGCCAGGGCTTCGTCGAACAGCGCCATGGCTTCGGCATTGAGGGCCTGGGGGTCGCTGGTATCGGCCACCAGCACGCCTGGCCATGACAGCACTTCAAGCGGGTTGAGCGGTGCCGGCTGCTTGATCAGGCCTGCGACCTGCTCGGCGGCGGCAACCAACTGGGCCGCGCGCTGGTGGTCCACCTTCAGTGGTTTGCCGGCGCTGTCTTCGTTGAGGCGCAAGGTGCACTCCACCTTGCCCCGTGACAGCCCCTGGCGCAGGCCCTCACGCACACCGCCTTCCAGGTCGCGCAGGGCATCTGGCAGGCGCAGGTGGGGTTCAAGGTAGCGGTGGTTGACCGAGCGCAGCTCCCAGACCAGGGTGCCTTGGCTGCCGGCGCGCTCGACGCGCGCAAAGGCGGTCATGCTGTGCACCATGGGAGTACCTCGCATAGATGGATAACGTTGGAAGCCCGCAGGCTGCAAGGCGCAGGATTGTAGCGCAATGGGGCCTCGCCGCCCAATCCGGCCATGTTACAGAACGGCCGCCAGAGCGCTCGGAAAAGGCGACGGGCATTGCCAGGCGCGACGATAGGCATGTCGTGCGCAGGCCACGGGCTCTATAATGCCTGTCAGATTCTAAGCCCCAGTACAGGTATCCCAGATGAAACGTCCAAGTGGTCGCGCCGCCGATCAGCTCCGCTCGATCCGCATCACCCGCAACTACACCAAGCACGCCGAAGGGTCGGTACTGGTCGAGTTCGGTGACACCAAGGTCATCTGCACGGTCAGCGTGGAAAACGGTGTACCGCGCTTCCTCAAAGGCCAGGGCCAGGGTTGGCTGACCGCCGAATACGGCATGCTGCCGCGCGCTACCGGTGAGCGTAACCAGCGCGAAGCCAGCCGTGGCAAGCAGGGTGGCCGCACCCTGGAAATCCAGCGCCTGATCGGCCGCTCGCTGCGCGCTGCGCTGGACATGAGCAAGCTCGGTGACATCACGTTGTACATCGATTGCGACGTCATTCAGGCCGACGGCGGTACCCGCACCGCTTCAATCACCGGTGCCATGGTTGCCCTGTGCGATGCCCTGGCGGTGATCAAGAAGCGCGGCGGCCTGAAGGCCGGCAACCCGCTCAAGCACATGATCGCCGCGGTGTCGGTGGGCATGTATCAGGGTGAGGCTGTGCTTGACCTGGACTACCTGGAGGACTCGGCGGCCGAAACCGACCTGAACGTGGTCATGACCAGCGCAGGTGGTTTCATTGAAGTGCAGGGTACCGCTGAGGGTGCGCCGTTCCAGCCTGCAGACTTCAACGCCATGCTGGCGTTGGCGCAGAAGGGTATGGATGAGATCTTTGCCCTGCAGCAGGCGGCTTTGGCTGACTGAGGCTTGAGCCAGGCGCCGCTCCTACGCAGGCCCGTAGGAGCGAGCGCAGCTCGCGATGAAGCCCCCCGCTGTCAACCGTCAGATAGTCAGCGTCCAGTCATAATCGACGATCAGCGGCGCGTGCTGTGAGAAGCGCGGCTGACGCGGCAGGCGGGCGTTGCGCACGAAGCGACGCAGGCCTGGGGTAAGGATCTGGTAGTCGAAGCGATAGCCCAGGTTGAGCATCTCGGCCTGCTCGTTGTCTGGCCACCAGCTGTACTGGTCGCCTTCGCGGCTGACTTCGCGCAGGGCGTCCACATAACCCATCTCGCCCGTGATCGCATCCATCCAGGCGCGTTCCGGCGCCAGGAAGCCCGGTGACTGCTGGCTGTCGCGCCAGTTCTTGATGTCGAGCTTCTGCTGCGCCACATAGAACGAGCCACAGTAGATGTACTCGCGGCGCTTGCGGCGTTGCTTGTCCAGGTACTTGGCGAAGTCGTCCATCAACTTGAATTTCTGGTTCAAGTCTTCGTCCCCGTTCATGCCCGAAGGCAAAAGCAGGCTGGCAATACTGACTTTGTCGAAATCTGCTTGCAGATAACGCCCGTAGCGGTCGGCTGTCTCGAAGCCCAGGCCGGTGATGACTGCCTTGGGCTGCATGCGCGAGTAGAGCGCCACGCCACCTTGGGCAGGCACCTCCGCATCGCAGGCATAAAGGAAATAGCCATCGAGCTGGAAAGCTGGGTCGTCGAGTTCAAAGGCCGAGGCGCGGGTATCCTGAAGGCAGATGACGTCGGCATTCTGGGCTTGTAGCCAGCTGAGCAAACCACGCTCGGCCGCAGCCTGAATGCCATTAACGTTCACACTGATGATCCGCATAAATGGCCCCAAAAATCTCGTGCGTGTATGATACCCGAGCTCAACCCATTTAGCTAAATCCGTGGTGTCCGGGACTTTTCATGCAGCCGTATCAGCGCGACTTCATCCGTTTTGCCATCGATCGCGGTGTACTGCGTTTCGGTGAGTTCACCCTGAAATCGGGGCGTACCAGCCCGTATTTCTTCAATGCCGGCCTGTTCAGCAGCGGCTCCGCCCTGGCTCAGCTGGGGCGTTGCTATGCAGCGGCCATCGTCGACAGCAAGATCCCCTTCGACGTCCTGTTCGGCCCCGCCTACAAAGGCATCCCGTTGGCGGCAGCCACCGCCGTGGCCCTGGCCGAGCAGCACCAGCTGGACGTGCCCTGGTGCTTCAACCGTAAAGAGGCCAAGGACCATGGCGAGGGCGGCAGCCTGGTAGGGGCACCGCTGGCCGGTGACGTCCTCATCATCGACGACGTGATCACCGCCGGTACCGCCATTCGCGAAGTCATGCAGATCATCAACGCCCAGCAGGCCAAGGCCGCAGGCGTGCTGATCGCGCTCAACCGTGAAGAGCGCGGCAACGGTGAGCTCTCGGCGATCCAGGAAGTCGAGCGCGACTTCGGTATCCCGGTGGTCAGCATCGTGTCGCTGACCCAGGTACTGGAGTTCCTGGCTGATGATCCGCAGCTCAAGCAGCATCTGCCGGCGGTCGAAGCCTATCGGGCGCAATACGGGATCTGACCCGGCGCCCGGCAACTAAAAAGGCGACCTCGGTATGAGGTCGCCTTTTTTGTGTCGCCAGTTCAGGCCCTGTCGCCCGTTACGAACGCGCCTTGTGGTTGGTAATCAGGGTGCCCACGCCGCTGTCGGTGAAGATCTCCAGCAGCACGGCATTCGGCACGCGGCCATCGATGATGTGCGAGCTGTTCACGCCGCCCTGCACGGCATCGAGGGCACATTTGATTTTAGGCAGCATGCCGCCGTAAATGGTCCCGTCGGCGATCAGTTCATTGACCTGCTCGGTGGTGAGGCCCGTCAGCACCTGGCCCTGCTTGTCCATCAGGCCGGCGATGTTGGTCAGCAGCATCAGCTTCTCGGCCTTCAGCGCCTCGGCCACCTTGCCAGCCACCAGGTCGGCGTTGATGTTGTACGACTCACCGTTGCTACCTACGCCAATCGGCGCGATAACCGGGATGAAGTCGCCCCTCACCAGCATGTTCAGCAGGTCGGTATTGACGCTGACCACTTCACCCACATGGCCGATGTCGATGATTTCCGGGGTGGTCATCTCAGGGGTCTGGCGGCTGACGGTGAGTTTGCGCGCACGGATCAGCTCTGCGTCCTTGCCGGTGAGGCCGATGGCGCTGCCACCGTGACGGTTGATGAGGTTGACGATGTCCTTGTTGACCTGGCCGCCCAGCACCATCTCCACCACGTCCATGGTCGCCGAGTCGGTCACGCGCATGCCGTCGATGAAGTGGCTTTCGATCGACAGACGCTTGAGCAGGTCACCGATTTGCGGGCCGCCACCGTGCACCACCACCGGGTTGATGCCCACAGCCTTCATCAGCACGATGTCGCGCGCAAAGCCGGTCTTGAGCTCCTCGCTTTCCATCGCGTTGCCGCCGTACTTGATCACCAGGGTCTTGCCGACGAAGCGGCGGATGTAAGGCAGTGCTTCGGACAAAACCTCGGCTACATGGGAAGCGGCATCGCGATCGAGGGTCATGCAGGGCTCCTGTGAAGGACAGATAGTCGGTCAGAACGGCAGTTGCAACGCAGGCTCAACACGCAGCAACTGAGTGCGGAAAACATCCTTGATACGTTGCAGTTCGGCTTCGCTGTCGGCCTCGAAACGCAGCACCAGCACCGGCGTGGTGTTGGAGGCGCGGACCAGGCCCCAGCCCCTGGGGTAGTCCACCCGCACCCCATCGATGGTGGTCAGGCTGGCTTCGCCCCAGTCGGCGTCGCGTTGCAGTGCATCAATGATGCTGAATTTACCCTCGTCGGTCACATCAATGTTGATTTCCGGCGTGGAAATATCGTTTGGGAAGGCGGCGAACAGGTCTTCGGCGCTTTGCTCGGCCTTGCTGAGAATTTCCAGCAGGCGTGCGGCGCTGTAGATGCCATCGTCAAAACCGTACCAGCGCTCCTTGATGAAGATGTGACCACTCATCTCGCCGGCCAGTAACGCGCCGGTCTGCTTCATCTTCTTCTTGATCAACGAGTGGCCGGTCTTCCACATCAAGGCGCGGCCACCCTGCTGTTCGATCAGGGGCGTCAGGCGACGGGTGCATTTGACGTCGAAGATGATCTCGGCGCCAGGGTTGCGGGCCAGCACGTCCTGGGCGAACAGCATCAACAGGCGGTCGGGGTAGACGATGCTGCCGGTATTGGTGACAACGCCTACGCGGTCGCCGTCACCGTCGAACGCCAGGCCAATGTCGGCCCCGGTCTGCCTGACCTTGGCAATCAGGTCCTGCAGGTTCTCGGGCTTGCCAGGGTCGGGGTGGTGATTGGGGAAGTTGCCATCCACCTCGCAGAACAGCGGGATCACCTCGCAGCCCAAGGCCTCGATCATCTGTGGCGCAATGACGCCAGCCGCGCCGTTGCCGCAGTCCACTACCACCTTAAGCCTTCTGGCCAGCTTGACGTCGTCGAGGATCTGCCGGGCATAACGCGGCAGGATGTCCACCTGCTCCAGGCGGCCAGTGGCAAAGCTCAGGTCGTGGGTTTGCAGGCGAGTGAGCAGTGCCTGGATCTGCTCGTTGGCCAGCGTGTCGCCGGCAATGACGATTTTGAAGCCGTTGTAGTCCGAGGGGTTGTGGCTACCGGTGAGCATCACGCCCGAGCGGCCGGCCAGTACATTGGCTGCGTAGTACAGGGCGGGGGTGGGCACCAGGCCGATGTCGCTGACCTGGCAGCCGGCATCCACCAGGCCCTTGATCAACTGCTCCACCAGCACCGGGCCAGACAAGCGCCCGTCGCGGCCTACGCACACTTGCGGCTCGCCCTCTGCCAGGCTCTGGGCGCCGATCGCGCGGCCAATCCAGTAGGCGGTTTCGGCATGCAACGTCTTGCCGACCACGCCGCGGATGTCGTAGGCGCGGAAGATGCTCTGGGGCAAGGTGGCGGGGACCAAATCGGCCATGTCGTTCATCGCTGGGTACTCCATCAGTCAAAAACGCTGTGGGCTGGCGCAAATAGAACGCTTGGACGAAGGTTTCGCCAGAGAGTTCGCCATCCTTGGCCGTAACGGTCAGCTGCTGGCTCAGTGGCTGCCCGAGTGACCAAAGCCGCCAGCGCCACGCTGGCTTTCGTCGAACGCCTCGACGATGTCGAAACGCGCCTGTACCACCGGCACCAGCACCAACTGGGCGATACGCTCGCCGACCGCGATGGTGAACGGCGTAGTGCCACGGTTCCAGCAGGACACCATCAGCTCGCCCTGGTAATCCGAGTCGATCAGCCCCACCAGGTTGCCCAGCACGATGCCGTGCTTGTGGCCCAGGCCCGAGCGAGGCAGTACCAGCGCCGCCAGGCCAGGGTCGCTGATGTAGATCGACAGGCCGGTGGGGATGAGCACGGTCTGGCCTGGTTCGAGTACGGTGTCCTGCGCGAGCAGGGCGCGCAGGTCGAGGCCGGCGGAGCCTGGGGTGGCGTAGCTGGGCAGCGGGAATTCGCTGCCCAGGCGTGGGTCGAGAATCTTGGCTTGAAGTGCGTGCATGTAACTTACTGAACCTGGTTGAGCCGTTCGGCGATGAAGGCGACCAGTTGCCGGGCGATCTTGCCCTTGCTGGTCTGCGCGAAAAGGGTCTGGTGCTGTTGCCGGTCGATCACGGTCAAGGCGTTTTCTTCGCTGTTGAAGCCGATGCTGGGGTTGGCCACATCATTGGCGACGATCAGGTCGAGGTTCTTGTCCTTGAGCTTGCGCGTGGCGTAGTCGAGCAGGTGCTCGGTTTCGGCAGCGAAGCCGACGCTGAACGGGCGGTCGGCACGGCCGGCGATGGTGGCAAGGATATCGGGATTGCGCACCATCTGCAGCAGCATGCCGTCGCCGGTCGTAGGGTCTTTCTTGAGTTTTTGCGGGGCAACCACCTCTGGCCGGTAGTCTGCAACCGCTGCGGAGGCGATGAACAGGTCGCACGGCATGGCGGCTTCACAGGCTGCGAGCATGTCCCGCGCGCTCACCACGTCGATACGGCTGACACGGTCAGGGGTGGGCAGGTGCACCGGGCCGGTCACGAGGGTGACCCTGGCCCCGGCTTCTGCAGCCGCCTCGGCCAGGGCAAAGCCCATCTTGCCGGAGCTATGATTGGTGATGTAGCGCACCGGGTCGATGTTTTCCTGGGTGGGGCCCGCCGTGATCAGCACGTGCTTGCCGGTCAGTGCCTGGCGCTTGAAGCTTTCGGCAGCGCACCAGGCCAGGTCGGTGGCTTCGAGCATGCGGCCCAGGCCGACGTCGCCACAGGCCTGGCTGCCCGATGCGGGGCCGAACACCTGAATGCCCCGGCTCTTCAGCAGCTCGAGGTTGGCCTGGGTGGCCGGGTCGCGCCACATCGCCTGGTTCATGGCCGGGGCAACGGCAACGGTGGCATCGGTGGCCAGTACCAGGGTGGTCAGCAGGTCGTCGGCCATGCCTTGGGCCAGGCGCGCCATCAGGTCGGCAGTGGCCGGCGCGATCAGCACCAGGTCGGCCCATTTGGCCAGTTCGATGTGGCCCATGGCGGCTTCGGCGGCCGGGTCCAGCAGGTCCATGTGCACGGGGTGGCCAGACAACGCCTGCAGGGTCAGCGGGGTGATGAATTCGGCACCACCGCGGGTCATGACGACGCGCACCTGGGCGCCGTGCTCAAGAAGTCGGCGAATCAGTTCGGCGCTTTTGTAGGCGGCGATGCCACCACCGACGCCGAGAACGATGCGCTTGCGATACAGCCGCTGCATAGGCTTGCCTTTTTCCGGTGAAAGCGGGCGGCGACAGGAACTGCGTGCGGCAGAACGTCGCATGTACGAAGCGAAATAGATTAACACAGGGCCGAAATGGCCCGCAGCAAGGGCAGGGGGCGGGGGATGAATATCAGGGAGTGGCCGACTGAAGAAAGGCCGCGGGAGAAGTTGCTGCAGCGTGGGGCTGCGGTGCTGACGGATGCCGAATTGCTTGCCGTGCTGCTGGGTTCTGGCGTTGCCGGGCGCAATGTCCTGGACCTTGCGCGGGGGCTGTTGGTGCGTTTTGGCGGGCTGAGGCAGTTTCTGGAGGCCGATCGCGAAACCGTACTGCGCGAGCCGGGTATCGGGGCCGTGAAGTATGCGCAGCTGCAGGCGCTTCTGGAGATTGGTCGACGGCATCTGGATGAGAACATCGAGCGCGCTTCGGCGCTAGAGGGGCCAGTGGCGGTACGGCGTTACCTCAAGGCCATGCTGCGGCATGAGGCCAGTGAAGTGTTTGGCTGCCTGTTTCTGGACACTAAACACCGCCCGCTGGCGTTCGAGATCCTGTTCAGAGGCACCATAGACCGCGCCAGTGTCTACCCGCGCGAGGTGGTTCGAAGGGCGTTGCTGCATAACGCGGCGGCGTTGATCCTGTGCCACAACCACCCTTCCGGCATCAGCGAGCCCAGCCAGGATGACGTGCACCTGACTCTGTCGCTCAAGCGGGGTTTGGCACTGATCGACGTGCGGGTGCTGGACCACATCATCATTGGCGACGGGGAGCCGTTATCGATGGTGGAGGAGGGCTGGATGGTGGCCTGATGGTGCCCATTCGCGGCCGTTTGGTGTTCGCCGTATCAGGGTCTGCGCCTATACGATCGAGCGCCGCCCGCGCGGCGCATCGCGAGCTGCGCTCGCTCCTACGCT